>CANFZL010000138.1 GCA_947451205.1 Comamonadaceae bacterium | reverse complement strand
GGTATGTCCGCAATTCTCGCTGCGCGAGATACAGCAAA
Source organism: Comamonadaceae bacterium (assembly GCA_947451205.1). GTDB lineage: Bacteria > Pseudomonadota > Gammaproteobacteria > Burkholderiales > Burkholderiaceae_C > Polaromonas. The sequence continues at coordinate 7,294 of CANFZL010000138.1, read as the reverse complement.
ATTTTTGGTGCATGTGCTTTGACCACACGGGGCAGCAAGAAACCGATGGCGATGAGCGGCAAACCGGCCAAGGTATAACCAGACCAGCTCAACGCGGTGCCAAGGCCGATGATCGGCAGCGCAATACCGACGATGAAGAGTCGATGCTTGATGTACTTTTGCGCTTTCTCGGGGTTCACAATCAAATGAAAACGACCGGCCGCTAGACCCGCACAAAACTCTGGGTGAGACACCTCGACCTGATGACCCGATGCAGAGGTAGTTTCATTTGAAATATCGGGCATGTTTGTATTTGTCTCACTGGCTTATGGATCGTTAGGCGTCTGTTGCGCACTTTGAATGTGCCCTCATCTTATGCGGTGCTGCCTTGCCACTTCTCCCAATACGCCAAGGCGACACGATAAGTGTTCATTTGCACCTGCACGGTTTCATCGATATCGACCCCGTAGCCACCTGCCATTGCCATGGCCAAAGGGATGCGACGCTGCCAAGCCCAGTCAAAAACCCGCCGGTCGCGCGCCTCCAGACCGTCGAAACTCAGACTCAAACGCCCCAGCCGATCGCCCTCAAACGGATCGGCACCCGCCAGATAAATCACCAGCCCCGGCTGAAAGCGCCTGTCTATGTCGTCAAGAGCGTGCTCAAGCGCCTGCAAGTAATAGGCATCATTGCAACCGTCCGGCAAGTCAACATCTAAGTCACTGGCTTCCTTGCGAAAAGGAAAGTTGCGCAGGCCGTGCATTGACAGCGTGAAAACGCTGTCATCTTCACGAAAAATGCTGGCCGTCCCATTGCCTTGGTGCACATCCAGATCAATGATCGCAACATCAAGGGGCGCACGCTGCCGGCCGTGTCGTCTTGCCCATTCAGCCTGCATCAAACGGGCCGCCACCGCTGCGTCATTGAAAACGCAAAAACCGCCACCTTTGTCTGCGCTCGCGTGGTGCGTGCCGCCGGCCATGTTGGCAGCCACGCCCTCTGGCTTAGTTTGCACACCACCGTACAGACCGAGTGCCGCCCGTGCAGCCGCGATAGTGGCGCCGGCCGATCGGCGGGAGCGTTCGACCATTTCAAGGCTCCATGGAAAGCCGATTTCACGCATGGCAACTAGCGGCAATTCGCCCTTGGCCACCGCGCTGATGTATTTAGGTTCGTGCACTAGCGCCAATTCGCCATCCGTGGCACTTGGGGCTTCATGCATAACCACAGCGAGCAACTCGGCACCGACACGACGACGCAGGCGTGCGTACTTAGCCATGGGAAAGCGATGTCCCTCAGGCAACGGCAATACAAAGTGATCCGAGTAAAAAGCTTGCAAGATAGAGTGACCCTAGCACGTCAAAAAGAAGGATTCCGCAGTTCAAAAACTATCCATGACAGCTCAACATTGTGGCCTGCTGTGTCCGCACTGAGAGCCCTCACAACGAGATTAAAACGATCAAAGAGACCCACCGGAGCGGCCTAGAGGCGCACGTCTAAAATGATGCAGTGCAGCAAAAATCGCTTGTAATCGTCATTCGAACTCCTATACTTTGTGTCATGTTGCAATGCAGCAATTGGTGACACTGATGGTCAACTGATTCGGCAGCAACTATTTTTTTAACTCACAGGAGATTTGAATATGTTGACCGCCGAACAAGTTATGACATCGCAAAAAGCTACATTCGAGACCCTTTTTGGTCTGACCAACAAAGCCTTTGAAGGTGTTGAAAAATTGGTCGAGTTGAATGTGCAAGCTTCGAAAGCCGCTTTGGCTGAAACCGCCAACCAAACCCAAGCACTGATGGGCGTTAAAGACGCTCAAGAACTGATGGCTATGCAAGCAGGCCTGATGCAGCCATTGGCTGAGAAATCAGCCGCCTACAGCCGTCACCTTTACGACATCGCCACCAGCACCAGCGCTGAGTTCAGCAAAGCCTTTGAAGGTCAGGCCACAGAAGCCCAAACGAAATTGATGGGTTTGGTTGATGGCGCCGCTAAAAATGCGCCTGCAGGCTCTGAAACCGCCATGGCTGTGATGAAAAGCGCAGTAGCCGCCGCCAACAATGCATTTGAGTCAGTCCAAAAAGCCGTCAAACAAGCCACCGACATGGCTGAAGCTAACTTCACGGCCGTGAGCAACACCGCTGTCAACACGGTTAAAGCACCGGTTGCCAAAAAGCGTTAATTTTCATTGAGTTGTCTCCTCGGGTCCTCGGCAAACCTCACGTTTCCAGACCCGTTTAAAGCCCGCCTTGGCGGGTTTTTTTTGTGCCCGTTTTTTGTGAATGCAGTCAGTATTAGCGCAGCGCCACAGAAGCCGCGTCGAGCTTTAACCGTAGTGCAGGCAGGGCAGCCAACATGGCAGCCCTGCCCGCTTCAATAGCTTTCAGTCGGGCTGAAAAATCAGCACTTTTGAGTCCGACCAGCGAGGGCCTGATGATGATGTCTGCGTCTCTGAGTTCGTGCTGGTTGATGCTTCTGCCCATGATCGAAAAAGTCTGCAGCAAAATTTGCAAGGTATCGTTGGCATTGTTGTCTTCGGGCACTGTCGAAATGTCAACCGCAATCACCAGCTCCGCCCCCATTTGTCGGGCAAAACGCACTGGCACCGGCGCCACTAAGCCACCATCCACGTAGTCGCGGCCACTGATCCGCACCGGCACAAAAACGCCTGGTACTGCGCTCGAAGCTCGCACCGCAGTGCCCGTGTCACCGCGCTGAAACAGCATGGCTTGGCCGTTGCCAAGGTCGGTCGCCACCACGCCCAGCGGAATAGTCATTTGGTCGATCAACCTACCGCCCACCGCCTCATTCACATAGCGGCCCAGCGCGTCGCCACGAAACATACCGCGCCCGACCAAGGGCAGCATCCAGTCGGTGATAGCGACTTCATCAATGGCCAAGGCGGCTTTTTGCAACTCGGCACTGGACTTTCCGCTGGCATACAGTGCCGCCACCAAGCTGCCGGCCGACGTACCCACGACGTAGGAAGGACGCAAGCCGGCTTCTTCCAGCACGGCGATGACGCCAACGTGCGCAAAGCCCTTGGCTGCACCACCGCCCAGCGCCAAGCCGATACGCGGCATGCGCTTGGCGACCACGGGTGACGCCTCTGGCAATGCTGGCGCGCCACCCAAACCGGCACAGCCCGCCAGCAACAGCATGGCGCCAACAACAGCGCCGCCAAGCAAGTTGCGCAGATAGCCTTTCATCTGATTGGAAGCGCTGGCAGGTAAAGCATCGGGGCGTGCACGCTCTGCCCATATGGCCTGCGTAGCTTCAAAAACCGAGTGCAATAACCCTACGCCAGCTATGAGCGTCTTCGAGTTATTGAGAATTATTCGCGTTTGAATTAAACTAAATTTCATCACAACTTTCACACCTCAAACACACATGTCCAATAAACCGATACTTGCCGGCCTTTTCACCGCAGCCCTGCTGAGCGTCGCGGGTAGCGTTATCGCTCAAGAGCAAGTGCTCAACCTGTATTCTGCCCGTCACTACCAAACAGATGAGGCACTTTACGGAAATTTCACCCAGGCCACCGGCATCAAAATCAACCGTGTGGACGCTGACGATGCCGGGATTTTGGCGCGCCTTAAAGCCGAAGGCGCTGCCTCGCCAGCCGATGTGATCTTGCTGGTCGATGCCGCACGGCTCGGCAAAGCCGACATGGACGGCCTGTTCCGCCCCATCAAATCTGCCGCATTGGAGGCTGCGATTCCAGCTCAGCTGCGCGCCAAGCCAAGCGCTGAAGGCACCACTTGGTTCGGCTTCTCGACCCGCGCCCGCATCGTCGTGTACAACAAAATGCGGGTCAAAAAAGCCGATGTGGACACCTACGAAGCCTTGGCCGATCCGAAAAACAAAGGCCTGCTGTGCACCCGCTCAGGCGCGCATCCGTACAACCTGTCGCTGTTTGGTGCTGTCACAGAGCACCTCGGCGAGGTCAAAACAGAAGCTTGGCTGAAAGGCTTGGTTGCCAACATGGCGCGTGCGCCCAAAGGCGGCGACACCGACCAGATCAAAGGGGTGGCCAGTGGCGAGTGTGGCGTGGCCTTGACCAACAGCTATTACTTGGCGCGCATGATGCGATCGACAGATCCTGAAGACAAAGCAGCTGTCGAGAAAATTGGTGTGGTCTTTCCGAACCAGCAAACCTGGGGCACACACGTCAACGTGGCCGGCGCGGGTGTGGCCAAGAGTGCCAAAAACCTCGCTAACGCGGTGAAGTTCATGGAATACCTCGCCAGCCCGGCCGCGCAAAACTACTTTGCCGATGGCAACAACGAATGGCCAGCCGTGGCCAGCGTAAAGGTCAACAACCCGGCGCTTCAAGCCATGACGGGCGGCAGCTTCAAGTCGGAAACCATCCCGATCAGCGCCGTCGCCAACAACCAGACCAAGGTGCAGCAAATGCTGGACCGCGTCGGTTACAAATAAGGAATTGGGCTCAGCCGATGCGTGATAATTGACTTGACGTTAACGTCAAGTCAGGTCCATCAAGGCGTCTGGCTTTTCATTTCTCATTCACCCTATTAGGATCACTCATGGACATCGCAGGCAAGGTTTTCATCGTCACAGGCGGCGCATCAGGACTCGGCGAAGGCACGGCACGCATGCTGGCCGCCAACGGCGCCACGGTGGTAATTGCCGACATGCAAACTGAAAAAGGCGAAGCCATCGCCCAAGACATCGGCGGTGCGTTTGTCCGTTGCGATGTGAGCCAAGAAGCCGACGGCCAAGCCGTCGTCGCCAAGGCCGTGTCACTCGGCAAGCTGATGGGCCTGATCAATTGCGCAGGCATTGCACCTGCCGAAAAAACGGTCGGTAAAAACGGCGCTCATTCGCTGGCCTTGTTCAGCAAAACCATCACGGTCAATCTGATTGGCAGCTTCAACATGATTCGCTTGGCGGCTGAAGCCATGAGCCAGAACGAACCGGAATCAACCGGCGAGCGCGGCGTGATGATCTCAACGGCATCGGTCGCTGCCTACGACGGCCAAATTGGCCAAGCCGCCTACAGCGCGTCCAAAGGCGGCGTGGTTGGCATGACCTTGCCAATTGCGCGTGACTTGGCGCGCAACGGCATTCGCAACATGACCATCGCACCCGGCATTTTTGGCACGCCGATGATGTTTGGCATGCCGCAAGAAGTGCAAGACTCGCTGGCCGCCAGCGTGCCCTTTCCGTCGCGTCTGGGTACGCCGCAAGACTACGCCAAGCTGGCCCGTCACATCATTGAAAACGAGATGCTCAACGGCGAAGTGATTCGTCTGGATGGCGCCATCCGCCTGGCACCGCGTTAAGCCATCAACACACTGAACCATTTGACAACGCCTGCGAGGTTTCTGGTCGCAGCAGGGCTCATCGCCCTGCTTGCGGCCTGTGCGGCTTCGTTAAGTGAGAGTCAGACCGCGCCGCTGCAGCCTGAAGAGGCGTCGGGCTACACCGACAAGCCCGGCTGGGCGACCCAGCACTTTGCCGTGGCGGCGGCCCATCCGCTGGCTACCGATGCCGGTTACAACATCCTCAAAGCTGGCGGCTCCGCAGTCGATGCCGCCATCGCCGTGCAAATGGTGCTGAGTCTGGTCGAGCCGCAATCCAGCGGCATCGGCGGCGGTTCTTTCTTGTTGCACCATGATGGCCAACGCAATATCACAGAGGCCTTTGACGGCCGCGAGACGGCCCCGGCCACCGCCACCGAGAATCTTTTTTTGAACGCCGACGGCAAGCCGGTGGGGTTTTATGAAGGCGTTGTCGGTGGCCGCGCAGTCGGCGCGCCCGGCACCGTGCGCATGCTGGAGGATGCACATCGCCAGCACGGCAAACTGCCATGGGCCACGCTGTTGAATCCGGCTATTGCGCTGGCCGAACAAGGTTTTGAGGTCAGCGAGCGCCTGCACAGCTTACTGGTCAGCGACGTTTATCTCAAAAAAGACCCGGTCGCCGCCGCCTATTTTTATGACGCTGATGGCAAGCCTTGGCCCGTCGGTCACTTGCTGAAAAACCCTGAATTGACGAGCGTTTTCAAGCGCATCGCCAAAGAGGGATCCAAGGCGTTGATGACCGGCGACATCGCCCAAGCCATCGTCGATAAAGTCCGGCTGCACCCGACGAATCCAGGGCAACTGGCCCTGGCAGACTTGGCCGACTACCAAGCCAAAAAACGCGAACCGCTGTGCCACGACTATCGGGCAGCCGCCCGCGATTACCGCATTTGCGGCATGCCGCCGCCCAGCTCGGGTGCGATGGCTGTGGGCCAGATCTTGGGCCTGCTGGCCCAGACGCCAGCTGCAAGCATGCCTTTGGTGGACGGCCTACCAGATGCGCGCTGGCTGCACCTGTACAACGAAGCCTCACGCCTGGCCTTCGCCGACCGCGACCAATACATCGCCGACCCAGATTTTGTGCAAGCGCCCGGCGGCCACTGGATGAGCCTGCTTGAGCCTCGCTATTTGGCTGAGCGAGCCCGGTTGATCGGCCCGCAGCGCATGGCAACGGTGAAGGCCGGAACGCCAGGCACCGTCACAACAAGTTACGCGCCCATGCCCGAGCAGCCCGAGTACGGCACCAGCCACATCAGCATCGTCGACGCCCACGGCAACGCGCTGGCCATGACCAGCAGTATCGAAAACGCGTTTGGCTCGCGCCAGATGGTCCAAGGTTTTCTGCTCAACAACGAGCTCACAGACTTCAGCTTCACACCCCGTGACGCCCAAGGCCGACCGATTGCCAACCGGGTCGAGCCCGGCAAGCGGCCGCGCTCGTCCATGGCACCCACGCTGGTGTTTGACAAGGCGACCGGCGAGCTGCTGATGAGCGGCGGCAGTCCGGGCGGCGCCTTCATCATTCACTATGCAGCCAAGTTGCTGTACGGCACGCTTAACTGGGGGCTGGATGCGCAGCAGGCCATCAACCTGCCCAACTTTGCCAACCTCAACGGCATGACGCTATTGGAAGCTCAACGCTTTCCAGAAGTCACGCTTGAATCGCTCAAACGAACCGGCGCAGTCGTGCGAGAAATCAGCATGACCAGTGGCTTGCAAGCGATCCAAAAAACCCCGTCAGGCTGGTTTGGCGGGGCCGATCCGCGCCGCGAAGGCGTTGTTCGCGGCGACTGACCAAGCGAATATCAACCGACGCTTCAAGGCTTGTGATTAAAATCACCCCTCGACTTTTGCACCCATGGCCATCCCACAATCATTCATCCAGGAACTCCTGTCCCGCACTGACGTGGTGGACATCGTTGGGCGCTACGTTCAGCTGAAAAAGGGTGGCGCCAACTTCATGGGGCTGTGCCCTTTCCACG
>CANFZL010000137.1 GCA_947451205.1 Comamonadaceae bacterium | reverse complement strand
GCGTAAACGCCCTGCTTGAGCAGCATGTCCTTGGCTTCTGCCGATTCCAGCACCTTTGCCAAGGCAGCGTTGAGTTGCGCCACGATGGCTGGCGGCGTTCCCGCAGGCGCAAGGACCCCAAACATCGAGCCGACTTCAAACGCGGCTTGTCCCGCTTCAGCGGTGGTCGGAATATCGGCCAGCATGGAAATGCGAGCAGGCGTCGTGACGGCCAGTGCACGAAGTTGGCCGGACTTGATAAAACTGAGTGCGGCAGGCACCGTCTCAACCATCATGTTGACCTGACCGCCCACCAAGTCGACCATGGCCGGGCCGCTGCCCTTGTAAGGCACATGAACCATTTTGATACCCGTGGCTTCAATCATGATCTCTGCGGCCAAGCGCTGGGGTGAACCAGGACCAGAAGAAGCAAAGTTAAGTTTTCCTGGGTTCGCCCGGCCATAGGCCACCAACTCCTGAAAAGTCTTGACCGGCAAGGTTGGATTCACCACCACCACCAACGGGACCGAACCGACCACCATGACGGGTGCAAAATCTTTGATCAAGTCGTACCGCAGTCGCCCCTTTTCTAGGGTCGCAATCGTGGCGTGAGATGTCAATGCGCCCATGAGCAAGGTATACCCGTCCGGGCTGGCTTTAGCGACCATCTCTGCACCAATGCTTCCGCTGGCGCCACCGCGGTTGTCGACAATAACTTGATGCCCCAGTGCCTCGCCGAGCTTGAGCGCCACGATGCGACCGATGATGTCTGTAGCGCCACCCGGTGGATAAGGAATCACCAGCTTGATCGGCTTGTCTGGATAAGCCGCCATGACCGCAGAAACGTAAAAACCAAGCGCAAGAATGGCACTGCAGCGCAGTACCAAACGCCGCAATGTGCCAACGACAGAAAAGCTCATTTTGATGTCTCCATAAGTTGGAATTTTTACTTGCATCAAGTTACCACTGACGTTCAATCCACCCGGATGTTGCCGGCCTTGATGACAGCGCGCCAACGTTCCGTATCTTCCCTCATCCAAACGGCCATTTCCTCTGGCGTATTCCCTACAGGCTCAGCACCGACCTCAGAAAATCGATGAACGATTTCGGGCAAGCGAAGAATCTCGGCCACGGCTGTCGACAATTTAGCCGCGATGTCAGGGGGAGTCCGTGGCGGGGCGACCAGTGCGAACCAAGCCATGCCAATCATGCCGGGAATCAGTTCATTTAAAGCAGGAAGTTGCGGCATGGAGGCTTGGCGCGCAGCGCTGGTCACACCCAAGATACGAAGCTTGCCGCTGCGTGCGTAGGCCGAAGCGGCCGCAATATTGCCAAACATCACATTGACGTGACCTGCCAGCAGGTCTGCCATGGCCGGGGCATCGCCCTTGTAGGGAACATGCAGCATTTGCAGTCCTGTTTTGAGCTTGAAGAGCTCCGCGGTCAAGTGCGCTGTTGAACCATTGCCTTGAGAAGCATAGGTAATTTTGTCGGGATTGGCTTTGGCATAAGCCATAAACTCTTGCACCGTCTTGACCGGCAACGAAGGATGCACCATCAGCACGTTGGGTACCAGCGCCATGACCGTGACAGGCACAAACTTAGATGGGGCGTAGTTCAACTTCGGATATAGGCTCACGTTGATGGACAACGGTGGCGGTGGCGCCGCCATCAAGGTGTAACCATCAGGTTCGGCATTGAACAGATATTCAGCGGCGATGTTGCCTGCTGCGCCAGGCTTGTTTTCAACCACGATGGCTTGACCCAGTCGCTTGGCCAACGGTTCTGCGATGAGCCGCGGAAACAAATCCGCCGTACCGCCCGGGGGATTGGGCACCACAATACGAATGAGTTTTTGAGGCCACGGGCCGACTTGGGCGTGTACCCTTTGCAATTGCCAAGCAGGTGCCGCAAGCAAAATGGAAGACGCCACGAACTTGCGGCGACTGCTGTCGGGGCTGGTGTGCGGATTTGCTAGCAGCGGCATTTTTTGTCTCCTCGTACTTCTAACAGGTCAGATTCACGCTAGAGAGGCAACTCTGCACTACAAGGGAATCACAAGCAAGGTTTCAATGACGCGCGAGTCGTAGATGAATTTCCGACTTCTGAAAAAAGCCCCCTCAGGAGTCACTTCGATACTGTCAAGACATTGACCAGTAGAGTAAATCATCATATTGCCATCCAGATCCATGGTGCGCACTACCAAGTAGTTGGAACGCACAAGCAGGGCGCCGTCTTCTTCGCCAATGATCTGTACTCCTGACACCATGTGACGGTAGTGGTGAGGTTCATAAATGTTCGCAATCCGCATGGACTTGATGCGGTCGCGCAATTGTGCAGCACTGTGGCAATCAATGACGGCCAAAGGCAATTGACGGTCACTGTTGAAGCGCGATGTCACCGTGTAGCGGCCTTGCGGGGTCAGCAATTCGCAAATCGCCTCGACACGGTTTTCGTCAATTGCACGTGCCCATTCAAAAATCAGATTTTCAACGGCACGATGGTGGTTTTCATGAGGCATTGGGTGAGCGCTCATCACAAGTCCATATCTTGGCGGTAGTTGTTCCAAAAATTACGAATGGCGCGCTCAGATAGTTTGCTGGCACCGCCACTGTCAAGTTCGCGTCCGCCCATCTCGATAAATGACTCACCACTTTGACCGTCCGCCATGGCGCGCTGCATCATCTCGCAAACCGCCGCGTCTTCAACCGAGACCATGCCTGCAGAACCAGCCAGATTGGCTTGCAATAACCGCATCCGCGTGGTTTCCTCGTCATCGTCTTCGAAACCAAAATACGTCCAAACCAGATCACACTGCCCAGGCCCCTTGGGCAGCAATTGGCGGGTGGCCAAGCTGTTGGCGATCTGGTGCAACACGAAGGACGGATACGTCGTCAGAATTTGGATGCTGACGCCATCTCCAAACTCGTCGCGCCATTTCAAAATACTGGGATCTTCAAGCTTCAGATCGTCGTTGTGAGAGCGAAGGTCTGCAGCCGTGGCATTGAAGTCTTCAGATTTTTTTTCAGTGCCCGCCTTGGTATAGAAATAGACATGCCGCCCCGCACCGTCTAAGACCATGCCTGATTCCTGTGACTGCCGGGACAGACCAAAGGTGCCGTAAAAGGTATGCAGAATATTGGCGTGATAGGAGTCACGCGGGTTCTCGTGATAGGCCTTCCAGTTGGCATGAATTCGCTGCGTGTCGTAGCCCAGCACCTTGAGCGGTTTGTGCAGCACACGACGGATGCCTGTCGCAACATCCCCAAGCCAATCTTCCAGTGGTTCTGTTTCATCTAAGAAGGTGGCAAATACCAAGCCGCAGAGGGTCGCCACGCGGAGTTTCTGCAGGCCATGCTCGGCCATGTCGAAGTCCTTGGGCAGGCCGCCCTCACCTCGCAAGCCATGGCGAAAGGCCGCGTGCGTCAGGTCACCTTTTAGGTTGTAGTTCCACGCATGGTAGACACAGTTCAGCTTTTTGACGGTTCCGAAAGCCTCACGGCAGACCATGTTGCCACGGTGCGCGCAGCGGTTGACCATGGCGTTGAGTGAGCCGTCTTCAGCACGGGTCAGCAAAACGGAGGTCTCGCCGATGTAGGTTGTTTTGAAGGAACCGGGTTCAGGCACTTCGGCTTCAAGACCCAGATAATTCCAAGTCTTCCCCCGAAAAATAGTCAGCTGCTCCTTCGCGTACACATCTGGGTCAACATAGACCCAATAGGGCGCTCTTGTAAATCCACCTACCGGCCATTTTTTTAGCGCGCGTTGGGCACTGGTTTCGGGGCCGCGTACAACAAATGACTGATTTGATTCTTCTGGGCACATAAGCAATGCATCTTTCAACGTGCGTCCGGCACTTGTCGAGTTGCCAAAAATTCTTCAAAGGTCTCACCACGCATGACCGCATAGACCTGCATGTTGCTGACTTTCATGACACGCGCAAATTTTTCGAGGACGAAAAAATTCGCACCGTTGCGGACCAGACCCAGCCAGTCACAAGCTCGTATCAACTCTTTTTCCGTCTCATTCAGGCCGGATTCCGTCAGCACAGCTTCCGGGTCCGCCACGAAACGGGCGCGCCATTCGGCGCCAATCATCCTCCAGAAAAACCGATTCAAGCGCAAGGCCTTGTGGCTGGTCTCAATGTCAAAAACATAAGTCCCCGGAATGTCGCTCATGCCAATCAGTTGGGGGTTCATATGCTGGCCTCCGACTCAACGCCCTCTTCATAAAGAACGACGGTCATGGCAGTGGTCGTGGCCAGATAGTAGTTCTGGTGGATTTTTCGGATCGGACCGCCCAAAGCACCGCGCATGGCCAGCCACATGATTTGCTCGACGCTCTCCGCGCCGCCTAAACGCACAAAGTCGGTGTGGGTCATCTTGGTGAGCTGTTCCGGGTCGTTCTGCAGCAACTCCAAGAACTTCATGTCCCATTCGGTGTTGTTGAAGCCTGTTCGCTCTCCGTGGATCTGGTGCGACAAGCCCCCGGTGCCGACGACAACTACACGCAAGTCTTCGGGGTACGACTCGATCGCGCGCCGCACCGCCTGCCCCAAACGGTAGCAACGGCGTGCGGTGGGCAACGGGTATTGCAGCACATTGATGGCGATGGGTACCACCGTTCCGGGCCAGTCCGGTTGATGCGGCCACAACAAGGGCAGCGGTGAAGCCACACCATGGTCGATGGGTTTGTCTTGGAAGACCGTCAGGTCAAACTCGTCGTTGACCAGACTCTGCGCAATGTGCGCTTGCAGCTTCACGTCGCCACGAATCGGCGGCAAATTTCGCAGGCCCGCACCTTCGTCAGCCACTGGAAACTGTTCCCCGACGCCAAGTGCGAAGGTGGGGTACATGTCGAAGAAGAAAGTCGTTCCGTGGTCGTTGTAAAAGAAAACCAATACATCGACCTTCTGCGCTTCCAGCCAAGCGGCCACGGGCTTGTAGCCGTCAAACAAAGGCGCCCAGGCTGGCTCGTTATGCCGACCCTTGTCATACGCCACGCCAATGGTGGGCACATGAGAAGTCCCAATGCCGCCAATAATTTTTGCCATTGTTTCTCCCGTATTGATGTGACTAATTTACAAGGGCTGCCGCAACAACTCTTCAATCGCCGCCGTCGAGTTCTCAGCATGTTCGGCAATTTGGGCAGCCATAAGGGCCAGCGAGGCCAGCGGGTAGGTGCCGCTGATAACGCTTTTATAGGCGATTTCCGCGCCCATTGCGTCCTGGCCCAGGCCGTCCACTGCCGCAGCAATGCATTCTTCAATGCTCGACAAACCTGCGTCGGCGTACAGGTCTTCGCCCTCGTACGTGACGCGGTAGTCGAAGCTGCCTTTTTCAAACTGGTCAATGTGAAAGCGAACAATCATGGTGTGATTCCGAAGTGTCGTAATACGCCCTGCCCGGCCTTGCGGCCACTGGCAAAGCAGGCGGTCATCAAGTAGCCGCCGGTGGGAGCTTCCCAGTCGAGCATTTCACCGGCACAAAAAATGGCGGTGCCAGATGGCTGACTGGCTTTGATTTTCAGATCCGCGTCGACGGCGTCAAAGGACACGCCGCCCGCGCTGCTGATGGCTTCGTCGATGGGCCGTGTCCGGAACACCGTGATCTGCAGCGCTTTGATGGCTGCCGCCAATTTGACAGGGTTGGCCATGGCGTCTTTGTCAAGCAGCTCATGCAGAATCGCAGCCTTGATACCTTCTAGGCCCAAACGACTTTTTAGATGGCTCGACAGAGAGCGCGAACCGCGCGGATGACGTACCTCCGTCAGCACTTGCTGAGCAGATTTGTCGGGCAGCAGATCTAGCGTGAAGGTGGCGCTGCCCGTGCGCTCAATGTCGTCGCGCAGAAAGCTCGAAGCGGCGTAAACCAAACTGCCTTCAACACCCGTCGCCGTGGCAACAAATTCACCGCGTCGGTTGAACTCTCGGCCCAGCGAATCAGTGAGATTAATCGCCACCGACTTGAACGGCTGACCGGCAAAACGGCTGGCGAAATACGCCGACCAACCGGAGGTTGAAGGCTCTTTTGCAACAGGCCCAGCAGTTTCAGCCAAGCCGACCGGCCGCGCGGCAACATCAAAACCGCAGTTGGATGGCCGCAAGGGCAGCACGTCAATGCCACGCTGCGCCAACAAGGGCACCCAGGCACCGTCCGAACCCAAACGGGACCAGCTGCCACCGCCAAGAGCCAAGACAACCGCATCAACCTGCACCAATTGCTCACCCGATGGCGTTGAGAATCTGAGCGCGCCGTCGTCAGCCCAGCCGAGCCAACGATGCCGCATCGAAAACTGAACACCCGACGCCCGCAAACGATGCAACCAGCTGCGGAGCAAAGGCGCCGCTTTCATGTCTTTAGGAAAAACCCGGCCCGAACTGCCGACAAAGGTGTCTACGCCCAAGCCCTCAGCCCACTGACGCATCTCAGCACCGCCAAGCTCGGCCAACAAGGGTTCGAGCGAGGCGGCGCGGTCGCCGTAACGCGCATTGAACGTGGCAGGTGGCTCGGAATGCGTGAGGTTCAGGCCGCCTTTGCCCGCCAGCAAAAACTTGCGACCCACCGATGGCATGGCGTCAAACACCTGCACCGACAGCGCAGGGCCAGCGCTCGACAAAATTTCAGCGGCCATCAGGCCCGCAGGACCGCCACCAATGACAGCCACGCGGCGTACAGCGGTACCGGTTGACGAGGAAGGTGTGTTGCTCAAGAAAAAGTCCATTCGCGCCAAGCAGCTATCAGGTCAAAATCAGGCAGCTAACTACCAGACAGCCCTCGGCAAACCTCAATTATCACAGTTCCAAATCTAGCGTTCTAAATCCACTTCAAGCAGCTTGCCCTGCGCCGTCAAAAAGGCCGCCTTGACGACTTCCCCGGGGTAAACCGCCTGCACTGCAGCGCAGTAGATCTGCATTTGCACACGCAGCTCCGGCAGGTCCTGCGGGGCGGCGTTTGACTTGTAGTCCAGCACCCACCAATGGCCTTCATGCCCAGCGTCTTTTCGCCGCACCAATCGGTCTAAGCGCAGGCTTTGACCCTCGTAGGCCAGTTCAACCTCATCGCCCTGCCAGCTGACGACCGCTGGCATCCAAGCCCATGCACCAGCGCCGGCCAACACCGCTTTGGCTCCGGCCAAGGCCGTTTGGGCTTGCGCCACATCCAGCCGAAATTCACGCGTGATGGCCCGCACATGTTGTTCAGACAGAGCCCCCCATTCGAGCAAGCGATGCATGGCTTGACCTGTGCGCGAGGCGGCTGAATCAGCCGCCGGTTTGGCGATAACCACGGGCAGTAAAGGCGCGGGGGGCAACTCGGGAAAGTCAATCAATGACACAGCAGCGAGCTCTGTCGCTACCGACTTCAGGGCCGGTTGCGGCCACTC
>CANFZL010000136.1 GCA_947451205.1 Comamonadaceae bacterium | reverse complement strand
GCCGTGATCGGCAGCAGCATCGCCACCGCCACCGCAGGGCCAATGCCCGGCAACACGCCAATGGCGGTGCCCAACGCGCAGCCGACAAAACACCACAGCAGGTTGACCGGTGTGGCCGCCGTGGCAAAGCCCTGCATCAGTTGATTGAAAATATCCATGACAGCTGTGAACCCGAAAAAAGTCTAAAAATCAAGAAGCCTGAAAAACCGTTGGGCGGCGCTCAGAGCCAACCGGTGCCGGTGATGCCCGGCAGATTGATCGCCAAAAACTGGGTGAAGGTCCAGTAGACAGGCGCCGAAATCGCCAAGCCAATCAGGATGTCTTTGAGCCACATCACCGGGCGCCGGTCCATGTCGCCATGGGCCCCGCGCAGGCCCTGCACTGCCAGCACAAAACACAGGGTGCAGCTGAAGATGAAACCGATGGTGGTGATGAGAGCTGCGTTGGCCAACAAACCAGCCGAGACCCAGACGAATCCGGGCCAATAGGCTTTGGCGGCGCCAGGCGCCTCGTCGAGCGAGCGAAAACCGCCGGTGCGAGACTCAAACAGCATGAAGCCGCCGCACAGCAGCAGCGCCAACGCCACCACCCATGGCAAAAAGTTGGGCCCGACACCGCCATAACCCGCTTCAGAAGAAATACTCAAAGCGCCAGTGGCCAGTCCCAGCGCCAGCAAAATAACACTGATGCCGATGACGGTCTGGAAAGGAGAGGCGGCCGGGGAAGTAGGTGCAGTCATGGCAAACATCACTCAATAAAAATCAAACACACTGTCCGTCATAGGGATTGAAGCGCAGCCATCCCCCTACGTCTTTGCGAGCGGATCGCGGCAATCCATGACTTCGAATTCGGGCTGCTGGACTGCCGCGCTGCGCTCGCAGTGACGAGAAATACGCCTCGGACGAAAAATCCGTCATGGCGAGCAGAGCGCAGCCATCCAGCGTTGACAGGCTCAGATCATCCCGGACTTGACCATCGTCGCGCGCAGGCTGGCGAAGTCATCATCCACAAACTTCTCGAAAGCCGGGCCCGAAAGCACCGCAGCCGTCCAGCTGTTTTTCTCAGAGGCCTCAGCCCAAGACTTGGTCTTGACAGCCTTCAGTACCAGATCTGTGAGTGCCTGACGCTGAGCCGGTGTGATGCCAGGCGCGCCATAAACGCCACGCCAATTACCGATCACCACATTGACGCCCTGCTCCTTGAGCGTGGGCACCGCCACGCCTTTGAGACGGGCGTCCGACGTCACGGCCAGCGCTTTCATCTTGCCGGTGTTGATGTATTCAGCGAACTCGCTGTAGCCGCTGCCGCCAATGGTGACATTGCCACCCAAGATAGCGGCCGTGGCTTCACCGCCGCCCCGGAAAGCCACGTAGTTGATCTTCGATGGGTCAACGCCGACTTCACGAGCGATCATGGCCGCCGCAATGTGCTCGGTGGAACCGCGTGAACCGCCTCCCCACTTGACACTGCCGGGGTCTTTCTTAAGTTGTGCAATGACTTCTGCCATCGACTTGAATGGCGAATTGGGCGGCAGCACAAATACGTTGTATTCGCTGGTCAGGCGTGCAATCGGCGTCGCCTGCGACAAGTTGACAGCAGGCTTGCTGGTGATCTGGCCGCCGAGCATCACGGCACCCATGACCATCAGCGCATTGGCGTCGCCCTTGCTACCGTTGACGAACTGGGCCAGACCCAGTGCGCCGGCGGCTCCCCCCCGGTTGTCAAAGATCACGGTGGCAGCGGCACCAGCGTCCACCAAGGCCTTGCCCAGCGCTCGAC
This sequence comes from Comamonadaceae bacterium, assembly GCA_947451205.1. Taxonomy (GTDB): domain Bacteria; phylum Pseudomonadota; class Gammaproteobacteria; order Burkholderiales; family Burkholderiaceae_C; genus Polaromonas. The sequence goes on along the minus strand of CANFZL010000136.1, from coordinate 5,670 downwards.
CCGTGGTGTCCCAGCCGCCACCGGGGTTAGCTGGAATCATCATCTTGATATTGACGGCGGCCAAGGCCGACAGCGGTAACGCACCCGTAGCGGCCAACGCGGCCAGGGATTTCAGGAACAAGTCACGACGCATAGAAAGTCTCCTTTTTGGTGAATTTTATAGGGGGCTCAGCATCATGCCCCCGTTTATGACGCTACGACGCCTTAATTCCAACTAAAAGTACTATTTCTACACAGCGCTGATTCGTAAATAATGGGGCATGGAAAAAATGCGCATTGACAAATGGCTCTGGGCGACCCGCTTTTACAAAACGCGCACCATAGCAGCCGAAGAAATAGACAAGGGCCGGATTCAGATCAATGGCCAAGATATCAAACCCGCTCGCGACGTCAAGGCGGGCGACACGCTGACCCTGCGCCAAGGGCCGGTGATGCGGACTGTAGTCGTCAAAGGCTTAAGCATGCAACGCGGGGCCGCACCAGTGGCACAACTGCTGTACGAAGAAACGCCTGAAAGCATTGCCAACCGGCTGCAAGCAGCCGAATATCGCAAGCTCAGTAACGAGCCGGCAGACAGCATTGAACATGGCCGCCCAACCAAACGCGACCGCCGCAGCATGGACAAAAACTGGGGCGACCGCTGGAGCGCGTCCATTGATTGAACGCAGCGTTTTAAACAACCATCGGTGTGGCAGCACCGTCCATCGTCAAGTTCACGCCCGTCACGTAACTGGCACAGGGTGACGCCAAAAACAGCACCGCGTTGGCAATTTCTTCAGGCTGCGCCAGCCGCCCAAGCGGCACACTTTGTGTGGCCCGCTGCAAAGCCTCTTCAACTGAAATATCGCTGAGTTTGGCTGCCGTGACCAGACCGGTTTTCAGCCTGTCAGTGAAAGTCGCCCCCGGGTTCACGGCGTTGATGCGAACACCTTTGGGACCATAGGCCGCAGCCAAGCCGGCGCTGATCAGCATCAATGCAGCATTCGCCGCACCACCGGGCAAATGGTAGGGGCTCGCCACCTTGCCGCCAGCACCCACAATGTTGATGATGGCACCCTGCCCGCGCAAGCCCATTTTTTTGACCACCAGATCAATCATGTGAACGTAGGTGAAGAACTTGGCGTCCATGGCGTCGCGCCAGGCTTGCGCATTCAACTCATCCGGCACTGTGCGCTGCGCTGCGCCGGCAGAGTTGACCAACACATCAACGGCCCCGTGCAATGCCTCGGCCTGCGTCAAAGCACGTTCAGCCTCTGCAGGTGCTTTGAGGTCGGCGGCAAACAGTCCGATGCGACCCTTCCCATCCGGCTGCGCCAACAGCAACGCATCCAATGCTGTGTCCAGATTGGCAACGCTCCTAGACACCAAACTGACCTTCGCCCCTTCGCGCAAAAATCCTAGGGCGCAGGCCAGGCCAATCCCTTTGCTGCCGCCAGTGATGAGCACGTGTTGTCCGGAGAGTTTTAAATCCATGGTGTGTCCTGTTTAAAAAGTGTTGAGCGGCAAATCGAATTACCGAAGCCGCGGTATTTGTCAACCCGAAAACTTATCCCTCAGTTCAGCCACATAAGCGGGCGCCGGATGCAGCGTCATGCTAGGTCCGGCCTTAGCCACTTGGCCGGGCACGTCGTGACCCACCATCGCCGGCATCTCGCGCGCCACTTGCAGCAAGCGATCCAGCGCCATGCCGGTGTCGTAGCCCATGGCGTCAAGCATGTGAACTGCATCCTCGCTGCAGACATTGCCACTGGCACCGGGTGCATACGGGCAGCCACCGAGGCCGCCCAGCGAACCATCAAAACGTTCAATACCGCCCTGCACTGCCGCCAACACATTGGCCAGCCCCATGCCCCGCGTGTTGTGAAAATGCAAGGTCAGTTGCTGCGTCAGCGTGGCTTGCAAAACGTCCACCAATCGGCTCACATGAGCGGGATTCGCCATACCGGTCGTGTCGCAAATGGTCAGCCCACGCACGCCCAAATCAGCGAAGCGCTGCGCCCACAACAGCACTTCTTGCTGCGTCACCTCGCCCTCCATCGGACAACCAAAGGCGCAAGACAAAGACACGTTGATGGGGGTCTGGCCGTCAACCCTTTTGATGACGTCCGTCAGCGCCGCAAAGCTGTGTTCGCGGGGCATGCGCAAGTTCGCCAAGTTGTGCGTCTCCGACACTGACATCACCAAATTGAGTTCGTCGGCACGCGACTCCAGCGCCCGCTCGGCACCGCGTAAGTTCGGCACCAGCACGGTGTATTCAACACCCGACGCGCGCTTGATGCGACCCATCACTTCTTCGGCGTCACGCAACATCGGAATCGCTTTGGGCGAGGTGAAAGAAGTCACCTCGATCTTGGCGTAGCCGCACTCGCTCAGCGCGTCAATCAGCGCGATCTTACTGTCGGTCGGCACAAATTCAGGCTCGATTTGAAAGCCATCGCGGGTCGACACTTCGTTGAAATAAAGTCGTTTCATTTTTCAATTCCTTCAACAATACCGCGCTCATACAAGGCTTGGATTTGCTCAGGCGTCAAACCCACTTCACGCAAGACGGCAAGGGTATCTTGCCCAACATTGGGCGCGTTGCGGCGGTGCGAGCCCGGCGTGCGCGAGAGCTTGGGCACAATGCCTGGCACGGCCAGTGTGCTGCCGTCGTCCATCTGCACCTGCTGGATCATGCCGCGCGCTTGGTAATGCGGGTCGGCGGCGATGTCCGCCACCGTGTAAATTTTGCCGGCTGGCACGGAAGCCGCATCCAGCGCCGCAAGGACTTCGTCAACGCTGTGCGCCGCCGTCCACAGCCCAATGGCGGCGTCCAGTTCCGCCACGCGGAGAACTCGCCCGGTGTTGTCGGCCAGCGTAGGGTCTGCGCCCAGATCTGTGCGGTCAATCACCGTCATCAGCCGCTTGAAAATGCTGTCACCATTGCCGGCGATCAGTGCATAAGCGCCATCCTTGCACAGGTAAGCGTTGCTGGGCGCAATGCCCGGCAAGGCGCTACCAGCCGGCCCGCGCACCGCACCAAATGCGCTGTATTCGGGCAGCAGGCTTTCCATGCAATTGAAGACCGCCTCATATAAAGCGACGTCGATCACCTGACCTTCGCCGGTCTTGGCGCGGTGTTGCAGCGCCACCAAAATACCAATCACGCCATGCAGCGCTGCCAGCGTGTCACCGATGCTGACACCGACGCGCACCGGCACGTGGTCGGGCTCTGCTGTCAAGTGACGCAGGCCGCCCATCGCCTCGGCCACCACGCCAAAGCCGGGGCGGTCGCGGTAGGGGCCGGTTTGGCCGTAGCCGCTGATGCGCAGCATGATCAGGCCGGGGTTGAGCTGGTGCAAATCGTCAGGGCCGAGACCCCAGCCTTCCATCGCGCCAGGCCGAAAATTCTCGATCACCACATCGCACTCAGCCGCCAGTGAACGAACAATGTCTTGCGCCTCGGGCTGCCGCAAGTCGAGCGCCACGGAACGTTTGTTGCGCGACTGCACTTGCCACCAGACGGAGGTGCCGTCTTTCAGCAAGCGCCATTTGCGCAGCGGATCGCCAGCGCCTAGGGTTTCAATCTTGATGACGTCGGCCCCGAAATCAGCAAGTGTCTTGGCGGCAAAGGGGCCAGCAATCAACTGGCCGAGTTCGAGGACTTTTAGTCCGCTCAGAGCAGCTGTGCCGAGGAGGTTGGGTGATGAAGGAATAGACATCTGAGCAGTGTGCCCCGAGCCGGCTGCCGCTGTCTATTGCTTCTTAAGGCGCGGAGCTTTCGCTTTTGGCGAAGCCTTGAAGCGCGCAGGCCCGACGTCAGCCAGAAAGCTGACGAAATCCAGAATCCCCGCATCCGCTTCGCCCGCCCGCGTCGCGACCATCATGCGGCGACGCGCCCAAGCATCGGCCAGAGGCCGGCTGACGAGTTTCATGGACTGCATGATCGGCAATGCTGCCGCTTTGGGCAAGATGGCAATGCCCAAGCCCGAGGCGACCAAATGGCAAACCGCGTCAAAGCTGCGCACTTGCATGCGCAGTTTCAAAGGCATGCCGGCGGCTTGCGCCGTTTGCTGCTGGCGCGTCAACATGGCCGCACCGGTGTTCAGGCCAATGTAGTCTTCCGCCAAGGTGTCCACAAAGTCGATCGGGCTGCGCGCCGACGCCAAGCGATGCCGCGCCGGCAGCACCAGCACCAATTCGTCATGTGCAAAAAGCTGCATGTCGAGGCCATCGGTGTCTGGGCCGTCCACCAAAATACCGACGTCAGCCCGGCCATCTCGCAGCGACGAGACCACCACCTCCGACACCTGTTCCTCTAGGTCAATGCGCACTTGCGGCTTGGCATCGCTGTAGGTGGCGAGCAGCGGCGGCAAAAACTGGCTGATGGCGGCGGTGCTGGCCCAGAGACGAATATGCCGCGCCACACCTTGCTGCAAATCGCTCAGTTCAGCGCCCAACAAGCCCATTTGCTGGAGCAAAACGAGTCCGTGTTTGGCAAATATTTTGCCGGCAGGCGTGGCCGTCAAGCCGCGTGCATGACGCTCAAACAAAGGTCCACCCAGCGCCGCCTCCAGATCGCGTATGCGCCGGCTCGCTGCGGCCAAAGCCAAATGCGAGTCGCGGGCGGCAGCGGTCAGGCTTCCGGTGCGCGCGCAGGCCACCGCCAGTTGGATCGACACCATGTCGAAGCGGGCTAAGTTGTAGGGATGGGTTGTCACGAGATCTCAGTTTTGGGCATTATCCCAGCGGACATCCCTGTTTTTATCGAAACTGCCCTGATACGATCAGCGCCACCGATATGACCCTTATTGAAGCCCCAAAAATCTCCATGCTAAGACGCCAACTCATGGCCGCAGCGGGTTGCTGTGCGCTAGCACCCAGCCTGTCACTGAGCGCCAGCTTTCCATCCAAGCCGATCAAAGTCATCGTTCCTTTTCCTGCCGGCGGCGGAACCGATGTTCTGGCCAGATCTATCGGCCAACGAATGAGCGCCCTGCTTGGCCAGCCCGTGATAGTGGACAACAAGCCCGGGGCCAACGGTGTCATTGGGGCCGATGCGATTGCCAAGTCTGAAGCAGATGGTCACAGCCTGCTGTTGACCATTGCATCCCACGCCATCGCACCGGCCATCTACAAAAAATTACCCTACAGCACCGATGCAGATTTCGTCTGCGTCTCGCTGATTGCCAAATACCCCTATCTCCTCACGGTGCCGGCGAGTTTGCCCGTCAACACATTTCAGGAATTCATAGCCTACGTCAAGGCGCATCCGGGGAAGTTGAGCTACGCATCGTCTGGCAGTGGCAGCGGGCCCCACCTTGGCATGGAGCTTCTCAACACCCTGACAGGCATGGATTTGATGCACGTGCCCTACAAAGGCGCGGCGCCCGCCAATAACGACCTCGCAGGTGGCCAAGTGCACGCCATGCTCAACAACCTGCTCGCGGCAGCACCGATGATTCGGTCTAACAGAATCAAAGTGCTGGCGGTCACAAGTGCACACCGATCGAAAGCGCTGCCAGCAGTGCCCTCGGTGTCCGAGTCGGGATATCCGAGCTACGAGGTGGACGGTTGGTATGGTCTGTTTGCGCCAGCCAAAACGCCCGACACCGCCGTAGCGCTGCTGGCGGACTCGGTTGCCAAGGCGCTCAAAGTACCCGAGGTCTTGACCCGATTGAGTGGCGACGG
>CANFZL010000135.1 GCA_947451205.1 Comamonadaceae bacterium | reverse complement strand
TGCCGGTGCTGCAAAAGGCAATTTTGACCTCGTCGTCATCGGTTTGCTGATCAGCGTGCCTATCGTTGTTTACGGCAGCACCATGGTGCTGAAACTGGTCGAACGCTTCCCGGTCATCATCAAGATCGGCGCTGCTGTGCTGGCCTTCACGGCTGCCAACATGATCGTTGGTGAGCAGTTGCTGGCCCCGATCTACGGCACCGCCAAAGACTTCGCTTCAGCTGACATCGTGCATCTGGCCGCTAAATGGGCTACTTATGCCGTCGCTATCGCTGGTGTTCTGGGTTTTGGCTGGTGGGCTGGTCGTCGCAACCGTTCAAATCAGGATGCCCATCTCGCTCCTCATTGATATTTCTGTTTTTCAACCACGACAACGCAAGGAGAAATTCATGGACAACATCATTGTTTACGTTGACGACGCCGCGTATGGTCAGCAACTTCTGCAGCCCATGCTGCAAGGCACCGGTTCAGGGGTGCCAGTTCGCTGGATTGTGGTCGGCTGCCCGCCGCGCATGACCCACCGTGTGAGCAAATGGCTGGCCCGCAGTTCGCGTGACAGTTGGCGCGCCAAGTGGGCCGAGAAAGTCTTTTCTCAGCTCCTCCCTTTGCTGGTGAAAAACGGCGACGAAGCGCTCACGTACATGGCTAAAGCCGATCTCACTGGCCAAACGGAATCTCTCATCAGGCAACATGGCCAAGCGCGCATATTGGATGCGCGTCGGCCGAAATTTGGTGAGGATCTGCAACCCGTCACGGCCATGCAAGCACCGGAGCGCCAAGGGGCGATGGGCTATCTGGCCGCCGTGGCCAGCGCCGGCTTACTGGTCGCGACCGACTGACGAGACAATCAGCGTCATCTTGGCGCTGGTATTCTTGGGCCATGAAACTCATTTTCAATTGGCTTTTAAGCGCCACAGCCTTGCTGGCTGTGGCTTATCTTTATTCCGGCGTGGTGGTGACCAGCTTCACCGCCGCGTTGCTGGCTGCAGCCGTTCTCGGCGCGCTCAACATGGTGGTTCGGCCGATTCTGATCTTGCTGACGCTTCCCGTCACGGTGATCACGCTCGGCCTTTTCCTGTTTGTCATCAACGCCCTGATGTTCTGGGCTGCAGCCAGCTTACTGAACGGCCTCGACGTGCGCGGTTTCGGCGCTGCGTTGGTGGGTTCGCTGCTTTACTCAGGGCTGCAGCTTGCGGTCGATTTTGTCCTCGAGCGCCTGTTCCCGAATTAACGCCGCCACTTGCCGCGTGCGGGTGTCGATGATCGACGCCTCGATGTGCATGTTCGGCCCACTCCCATCCCGGCCACTGCGCATCAACTCTTGTGCTGCTTTCAGACGGTCAAGCGCAGCCGGATAGTCGAGCTGCGCAACCCGGCTCTCTGCTTCGGCCCTAACGGCGCGTGTGAGTTGGTTTTGCCGACCCCAAGCATCAGACAAGAGCTGCCAGGCCAGCGCATCTTTGGGATGCGTGACCACCCAAATTTGTAACGTATCCGCCACTTCAGCGGCACGCCCCGCAGCCAGCAAAGCACGTGCTTGAACCATCAATTCGGCTCGGCTGGTCGCCATGGAAAATTGCGACTCGGCAGCAGCTTCCGCGATTTTTCCAGCCTCTAAATCAACCTCTATCATCAACAAGTCTGCCGTACTGGTCGCGCCGTGCAGCGTGGAGGCCAAAGTTTTTAGCCTTGCGGCCAAGGTGTGTGCGACTGCATGCTCACGCAAGCGACTGGCCGCGAAAGCACCACCGTACAGACTGCCCGCCAGCTCCGGCGTCAGCGCAACCATAGACACTGGGGCAGACTTCACACGCTGCGCTTGCGTCATGAGGCGTCGAAGTGCGTCAACGCCGGGGTTGCCAAGCACTTGTGCGCGCGCTGACATCATGCTGTGCAGATGGGGGTTGCGCGGCATCGCGTGAGCCGACGGACCGGGGGCTGCCGTTTGTAGCCGGGCACGCGCCTCGGCAATGCGCTGTGTCGTCAATGGGTGCGAGCGCAGATAAGGAAATGATCCGTTGTCGTTCAACCGAGACGCTTGCTGCAGCTTTTCAAACATACCGCTCACACCGCTGGCTTCAAAACCCGCGTCGACCATGACACCAAAGCCCACCCGATCGGCCTCTCGCTCCATGTCGCGCGAAAAATTCAGCTGCCCCTGAGCCGCCAATGCCTGACCGCCCACAATCGCAACATTCGCCGCGTCGGGACTTTTACTCGCCGCCAGCGCACCCAAGATCATCGCCCCGATGACCCACGGCATTTGCCGTTGCTGCTGCGTCATGAGCCTGGAAATATGCCGTTGCGTCACATGGCTGAGCTCGTGGCCCATGACGGCGGCCAACTCATCGGCACTGCTGACCACGGCAATCAAACCGGTGTGAATACCGAGGTAACCACCGGGTAAAGCAAAGGCATTGACTGTTCTGTCACGCACCAACATCACCGTCCAGGCAAAACGCTCTTCGAGCTCAGCGCTCAACTCCCCACGCTGACGGGCGGCGTCCATCAGAGGCTGCCAAATTCCTTGCAAATAGTCACCCAAAACGGGGTCGTCAATGTAATCCGGGTCGCGAAAAATACTTGATGCAATTCGGTCGCCTAAACGCCGTTCACTCGCCGCAGCGAGTTCGGAGCCGTCACCCAACGAGGGCAACTGACTGGCCCGAATAGGAGCCTCAGACAGTTGGGCCTGCGAGACACTTCCAGCCGCAAACATCAGCCAACAAGCCAAGCTGACACGGCTCAGCCAGCCTAAGCGTTGACCGTTCGCGCAACGCTGTGCGAGGTCGCCGGAGCGAGAAGTAGCCGAATGCGTAAAAGGCAAGTCGCTCATTTCCTTGAGGTTGTCGGGCTGTCAAAAAAGAGCCGGCCGCATGTCACATGCTTGAACTTGAGCCATGCACCAAGCAGCTTCTGACTAACGCATTATGGTAGCCGCGTTACTAGACGGTCACATAAAAAAAACGTAAAGCTTCGCTCTTATGATGATGCTTATTTCGCAATTGGAAACAACATGACAACCTCTTCCGCATTGACACATTTCGATGCACAAGGCCAAGCCCATATGGTCGACGTGGCAGCTAAAGCCACGACCCACCGGATCGCGGTGGCGCAAGGCCGCATCATCATGCATCCGGCCACGCTGGCCATCATTTTGCAGGGCACGGCCAAAAAGGGCGACGTGCTCGGCATCGCCCGCATCGCCGGCATCATGGCTGCAAAAAAAACCAGCGACCTGATCCCGCTTTGCCATCCACTGGCCCTGACACGGGTCGCGGTGGAGTTCAATGCTGATGAAGAAACCAGCAGCATCATCTGCAACGCCGCAGTTGAAACCGTGGGCCAGACCGGCGTCGAAATGGAAGCCCTGACAGCCGTCCAACTCGCCCTGCTGACCATTTACGACATGACCAAGGCCATTGACCGAGGCATGATCATCACCGATGTGAAGCTGCTGGAAAAGCATGGCGGCAAGTCGGGGACGTTCATTGCTGAGAAGTAAGCGCTGACGTACTCACTTTCGAGGGCGCCTTAATCTGTATTTTTGGGAAGCTTAAAACCCAGTCTGCATCAGATAAGACTGATCAACAGCGCCTCATCAGACCGACTTGCCCGGCGCCATATGCGCCACTTTTTGAGCCAACAACACCTCGGGGGCGTCTGCCTCCATCCAAGTTTCATTGTTCAGACCAGCGTTCATCCGGTCGACATCAAGCTCGCCAGTCCACTTGGCGACGACCAGCGTTGCCACACCGTTGCCAACCAAATTGGTCAGCGCCCGGGCTTCCGACATGAAACGGTCGATACCCAAAATCAGGGCCAAGCCAGCCACCGGAACCGTGCCGACGGCGGACAAGGTGGCCGCCAGAACAATAAAGCCACTGCCCGTGATGCCGGCGGCGCCTTTGGATGTGAGCAGCAAAACGGCCAGCAATGTCACCTCTTGCATCAGCGTCATGGGCGTATTCGTCGCCTGCGCAATGAAGACGGCCGCCATGGTCAAGTAGATTGACGTGCCGTCCAGGTTGAATGAATAGCCCGTTGGAATCACCAGCCCCACACAGGTTTTCTTGGCACCAAGGTTTTCAAGCTTCTCCATCATGCGCGGCAACACCGACTCAGAGGACGATGTGCCCAAAACGATGAGCAACTCTTCCTTGATGTACTTGATGAACTTCCAAACACTGAAGCCATGAAGCTTAGAAATCAAGCCCAACACCACAAACACAAAGATCAAGCAGGTTAAATAGAAAGTCCCCATGAGCTTGCCCAGCGAGAACAATGAACCAATGCCGTACTTGCCGATGGTGAAAGCCATCGCGCCAAAGGCCCCAATAGGGGCCACCTTCATGATGATGCCGACAATGTCAAACAGTACGTGGGATGTTTTCTCAATGAAATCAAACACCATGGTTCCGCGACCACCGAAGCGATGCAGCGCAAAACCGAACAGGATGGCGAACAGTAGCACCTGCAGAATTTCACCTTTGGCGAAGGCGTCCACCACAGAGGTCGGGATGATATTCATCAGGAAATCGACCGTTCCGACCATTTTCCCGGGGCCGGTGTAAGCCGCAATGGCTTTGGTGTCCAGTGTGGAGGCATCGATGTTCATGCCCGCACCGGGTTGAACCACGTTGACGATGATCAGCCCCACAATCAAGGCCAGCGTGCTGACAACCTCAAAGTAAATCAGAGCCAAGCCGCCGGTTTTGCCGACCTTCTTCATGTCTTCCATGCCGGCAATGCCAATCACCACGGTGCAAAAGATGATCGGTGCAATGATCATCTTGATCAACTTGATGAACCCGTCGCCCAACGGTTTCATGTCTGCACCAAGCTGCGGATAAAAGTGCCCGAGTGCGACACCCAGCACCACCGCGAAGAGGACTTGAAGATAAAGAGACCTGTAAAACGGAGGTTTTTTGGTTGCGGCGGTGGTCATTTGGAGGCACTTTCAATGGATGGAGCGCGCATTCTAAAGATGCACTCACGCCAAGACAATTGGGGGTCTCCACATTTGATGAGCACCCGCTACCAGTCAACACCTACGGGACTGGTAGCACTTGAAGATAAGCCGCCACATCGGCCATGTTTTCCTCCGTCAGCTCGTGGGCGACGGTCTTCATGAGAGCACCTTCAGGTCGCTCGTCCGTGCGCTGGAAAACCGTGAGCTGTTTGATGATGTAGTCGGCGTGTTGATGGGCTAGACGTGGGAATTGTCCGTTCCCTTGCGCTTGTGCACCGTGGCAAGCGACGCACGCGATGACATTTTTCTCCGGTACGCCCTTTTCAAAAACAAGCTTGCCTCTGGCAAGCTTGGCTGCCGGACCCGCAGAGCCTGGCGACGCTGGCGTTTGTGCGGCGTAGTAGTCTGCCAATGACTGAATCTGCTCGTCCGTTAGGCTTCGGCTCACGCCCCACATGTACTCAAAGCCGGCAGGGTCCATACGGCGGTGGTTCCTGAACTCATTCATTTGCGCTATGAAGTAAGTGGGCTGCTGCGCTGCAAGGTTGGGAAAGTTCGGGCTGGTGGAACGGCCATCAACGCCGTGACAAAGGGCGCACACCTGCTGCGCCAGCGTCGTGCCAGAGACCTTGGGATTGGCCAAATTACGCGAATGTTCAACGTTGCTGCAGCCGCTGCCGATGATGCCAAATGCCATGGCAAAGAGAAGTTGACGATAGTTCATGTTGAAACTCCAATGATCAAAATTAGGTGCGCTTGCGGGCGTTCTGCGTGATGACTAAAGCAGCGGTCAGTACGCAAACCACGCATAGAGAAACAGCGTGTTGTTGTCTTTGGCGTTGCGGCCGAATCCGTCATAGTTGGTGGTCGCACCATTGAACTTGTTGTAGGCGGTGTACTGAGCGCCGACCCGGACGTTCTGCTTTGGCATCCAGAACGCTTCATAGGTCAAACCGCGGGTGGCCGGGTTGCCGGAGAGATTGCCGTTGACGCGGGTTGAGTCAGCCGAGGTTATTTGGCCGCCAGAGTCGAACCCAGACGTCTGGTTCAGCGTATTGGTGGTGCCGGTTTTGTTAAAGAAGCCCAAGCTCCCACCGTATTTAGCGTGGTAAATATAGGAAGCCTTGGTACGAAAGATATAGGTGGTGTCGGACAAATGCACAGGGTCTATGGGTGTCATACCGTCAGCAAGAAAAAATCCTGCTGGGCCTGCCGAGATAACGTTCGCGGAGTAGGTCTGCACCTGCCGCATGTAGGCGGCTTGGATGGTGACCGTGTGGGGATCCAATAGGTATTGGTATTGGGCATCTATGCCGTTGTTCCTGAAACGGCCCAAGTTGCTCGGATCTCCGATGTCGGACCCGGTGTCAAAGACGCGGGCAGTCATGCCCGACGTTCCCATCATCACGTTGTGCGGGCCCCACTCTCGCGTCAGTGCCAGCCGCCAGTAGGGATTGCTGCCGCTGAGCGCAGTCCTGCTAGCGGGGTCGATGCCGGCGCGCATGAATGAGAGCGCTTGATTGGCGGTTTTGTAAGCACCCAGTTCGGCATAAATGGTTTTATTCCACAGCGTGTAGGCCGTGACGCCGGCTATATTGCCGCCCGAACCAAAGCCGGGGTAGACACCGGCACCATCGGCAAACTGATAGCTGGTGGGCGACGGAACCGGGACGTACTGCATCCAAGCCGCTGCCGTGTTCCACGGGTCGGACATCGATGGGTTGTTGTTCACGCTGACACCATAAATCCAATCTCGCTTGCCATCGACGATGTGGTCGGCGTACCGGAAGTCCATGTTGTCGGCTTGGCTGTGGCCTGAAAAACTGCCGTTGGCGTTGGTGACCGCATAGTTGTCGTAGGTGGTTTGTACGAAGGCGCCGATGTTGTCTGTGACTTTGCCGGCGATAAACAAGCTACCTGACGCCAAAATCGGCGCAAAGTTTTTCTGAAAATCAGCGTCTGGCGCATCGCTCTTGGCTCGGTCGGCGACGTTGGAAACACCTGCCACACCCATCACCGAAAAAGGCATCGTTCGCTCGCCGATGGTGTAGCCGGTCAGCTTGAACATCCGGCCATATGGCGTGAGTTCAGGGAACTGGCCGCCCGCATGGCAAGCCACGCAGTTTTGCCCAGTTTGCCGAGCAAAAGACGGCAATGCTTGGGCAGCTAGCGGCACCAACAAAACACACACCGACAACAAGCCCAAGGCCATGACAGTCAACCTTGAGCACCAGCTTTGAATTTGCATCATCAGTCGTGACATGGCGGCTTCCTTGTTTGGAATTTTTAAGCATTTGACGATTTAAATTACAAGCCCCCGCCTGTCAGCACGATTTGACTTGGATCAAAGATATTCAATATGGTGAAACTGCTTGCGTCTATATAGCGCGTAACACCAGCGCTTCAGACAGCGCTATCGGGGCCATTAGAAAACTTAATTGATAGGTCTTTGCCTAAGCCCTAAACTGACTCAGGTACTAAATCTTTAACAACCCAAGGAGATACCCATGACTACAGAAGCAAAATGCCCGTTTTCGGGCG
>CANFZL010000134.1 GCA_947451205.1 Comamonadaceae bacterium | reverse complement strand
TACGTAGATGAAACCTGGGCCCGTGAACATCACGAGTACTGGTATGACGATATCAAAGCTGGCAAGATTCCTGCGCAGCGCACCGAGCCTGTGCCGCCTAGTCAGCCTGTCCAAATTTAAGCGAGAACGCACATGAAAAAATTCTTAGTTGCAGGCCTGTTGCTTAGCGCATCCGTGCTCGTCACAGCCAAAATTCCCGCCCCGGTGTTAGACGATGCTGGCAAAGCCAAAGTGGCCGAAACCGCCGCCAAAACTGCCTGGAGCGGCAAGGTCGACAGCTACCAGCTCTGCAAGTCACAAGACAAGGCAGCAGCGTCGTATTACAAGACGGCCAAATCGGCCGGAAAGCCGACCAAGCCAGCGGTGCAAACGCCGCCTTGCGCAGACCCAGGCCCCTTCGTTTACAAACCGGCTCTGCCAGCAGTGGCTGTGACCCCAGCGGCACCCGCCAAGAAGTCCTGACCCCTGACACTGCCTGATTAAAAAGCCGATCTCAGGGTCGGCTTTTTTGTTGTAGCCTCGAAAGATGACTCAGACACTCTCACCCACTTTGCTGCCTTTCCTGACCCAAGCCAGCGCACCGCTGACCTGTGAAGTGGATATCGTCAATGAATACGGCGAGCAGCAGCGCATGTCGATTCCGGCCGAGCGCGCGCTCACCGTGTATGTCGACAAGCGCGAACTGGTCACTTTGATGACGCTGGGAGCGCACCCAGAACTGCTCGTCTTGGGCTACTTGCGCAATCAGCGTCTGATCAGCTCCCCCGAACAAATTTCGTCGATCACGGTCGATTGGGACGTCGGTGCAGCTGCGGTCAAGACGCGCTCCGGCATCGACGACATCGAAGAAAAAACAGCGCGCCGTGTGGTCACTACCGGTTGCGGGCAGGGCAGTGTGTTTGGCGGGCTGATGGACGAGGTGGATCAGTTGGTGTTGCCCAAAGACATTCGCATCACACAGAGCCAGCTTTACAGCGTGGTCAACACCATTCGCTTGGAAGAAACCACGTACAAGTCGGCCGGCTCTGTCCATGCCTGTGCCTTGTTTCAGCTGGGCGGCGATGAGCCGAAGATGCTGCTGTTCATCGAGGATGTCGGGCGCCACAACGCCATCGACACAATTGCCGGTTGGCTGGCCATGCATGTGATCAGCAGCCAAGGGCTGGTTTTTTACACCACGGGCCGCCTCACCAGCGAGATGGTCATCAAGTCAGCGCAGATGGGCGTGCCGATTGTGGTGTCGCGCAGTGGCATCACGCAGATGGGCCATCAGATCGCGCAAGCTGTGGGTTTGTGCGCCATTGGCCGCGCCACCAACAAGCGCTTTGTTTGTTACGCCAGCCCGGAGCGCTTGCAACTGGAGCCCCTAGCAAGGGTTAACCACGGTTAATCTATTTCGGCTAAGGTCAAGCCCATGAATTTTCTTTTCTTGAAGTTGGGTTGGAAGAGCACCCTGCGCGATCTGCGCGCGGGTGAGTTGCGTTTGTTGATCGTCGCGGTGGCCTTGGCCGTGGCGTCGCTGACGGCGGTTGGGTTTTTTGCTGACCGCCTGAAAGGTGGCTTAGAGCGTGATGCGCGTCAACTGCTGGGCGGCGACGCCATCGTCAACAGCGATCTACCCACGCCAGCATCTTTCATCGCCAAGGCCAATGACTTGGGTTTGGCCACGGTGTCTATCGTCAGCTTCCCGACCATGGCACGCGCGCCTGACGCCGCTGGTGGCGCGACCAAACTGGTGGCTTTCAAAGCTGTGGCGGCGGGCTACCCCTTGCGCGGCAACTTGCGTATTGCAGACACACCTGTCGCGCCAGGTGACACCACACGCGAGATACCGGCACCCGGCACCGCTTGGGTTGACGCGCCGCTGATGAATTCACTGGGCCTTGCCATGGGCCAGTCTTTGTTGCTCGGTGACAGCAGCTTCACGGTCAGAAAAATCATCGTCAGCGAGCCTGACCGTGGCGGCGGTTTCATCAGCTTTTCGCCGCGCGTGATGGTCAATCAGGCCGACGTGGCGGGCACTGGCTTGATCCAGCCGGCCAGCCGCACCAGCTACCGTTTGGCGGTGGCGGGCACCGATCCAGTCGTCAAGTTGTTCGTCGACTGGGCCACGAAGGAAGTGAAAAAACCGGGTGATCGGGGCGTGCGGATTGAGTCTCTTGACAGTGGTCGGCCTGAGATGCGGCAGACGCTGGACCGTGCTGAAAAATTCCTCAACCTCGTCAGCTTGTTGGCCGCACTCTTGAGTGCTGTAGCCGTCGCCATCGTGGCGCGTGGCTTTGCCGCCAAGCATCTGGACGACTGCGCCATGTTGCGCGTACTCGGTCAGCCGCAGCGAACGATTGCATGGGCCTACACCTTCGAGTTCGTCGTGGTGGGAGTGTTTGCCAGCGCGGTGGGTGTCGCACTGGGTTTTGCAGTGCACTATGGATTTGTCTTGTTGTTGGCGGGCTTGGTGGAATCCGTGCTCCCCGCAGCCACCTTTTGGCCGGCTGGTTTTGGCATGGGCATGGGCTTGACGCTGATGCTGGCCTTTGGCCTGCCACCGGTGTTGCAGTTGGCCCAAGTGCCACCGCTGCGCGTCATTCGCCGCGACGTCGGCAATCTCAAACCCGTCTCTATTGCCGTGTTGTCGGTCGGCGTGCTGGGTTTTGCCACCTTGCTATTGGCCGCTAGCAGCGACCTCAAGCTCGGGCTGATTGCCGTCGGTGGTTTTGCCGGGGCCGTGCTGTTGTTTGCACTCGCTAGTTATGCGGCGGTGCGCTTGCTGCGCGTCAGCGTCAACGAAACCACCGCGCCACGCTGGCTGGTGTTGGCGACAAGGCAACTCGCTGCGCGCCCGGTGTATGCCGTGGTGCAAGTCAGCGCGCTGGCAGTCGGATTGTTGGCGCTGGTCTTGCTGGTGTTGCTGCGAACCGATCTCATCGGCAGCTGGCGCCAAGCGACACCGGCCGATGCACCCAACCGTTACATCATCAATGTGCAGCCCGATCAAAGCGCTGCGTTTCAGCAGGCCTTGCGCGACGCTGGCGTCTCGAGCTACGACTGGTACCCGATGATTCGCGGTCGCTTGGTCGCCATCAATGGTCAAGCCGTGGTGCCATCAGATTACGCAGACGATCGCGCCCAGCGTTTGGTCGACCGTGAGTTCAACCTGTCGAACACTGCCGACAAGCCATCGCACAACCAGGTGGTGGCCGGGCGCTGGACGCCTGAAGAAAAAGACACCCTCAGCGTCGAAGAAGGGATCGCCGAAACCCTGGGCTTGAAGCTTGGAGACAGCCTGCGGTTTGACATAGCGGGGCAACTCAGTGAGGCCAAGATCTCCAGCTTGCGCAAGGTCGACTGGGGTTCAATGCGCGTCAATTTTTTTGTCATTTACCCAGTGAGTGTGATGGCCGATGTGCCGACCACCTACATCAGCGCTTTCCGTGCACCGGAACAAACCGGCCCGCCGGGCAGCTTTGACAATGCGCTGGTGCGGGCCTTTCCGAACATCACGAATGTCGACATGACCAGCACGCTGGCCCAGGTGCAGCGGATTTTGGACCAAGTGATACGCGCCATCGAATTCCTCTTTGGCTTCACGTTGGCGGCCGGCTTGGTGGTGTTGTTCGCCGCCGTGACCGCCACCCGTGAGGAGCGCGCCCGCGACTTCGCCATCATGCGTGCTGTGGGTGCTCGTGCCTCGCTGCTGCGTCAAGTGCAGCGCGCCGAATTAGCCGGCGTCGGTTTGCTGGCCGGATTTTTGGCGTCTGTCGCGGCAGTGGCGGTGGGCTGGGCGTTGGCTCACTATGTGTTCAATTTCGCTTGGACGGCGTCGTGGATGGTGCTGGTTCTAGGCAGTCTGGCAGGCGCAATCTTGGCGCTGGCGGCCGGCTGGTGGGGTCTGCGCTCAGTCCTCAACACGCCGGTGGTCGAAACCTTGCGGCAGACGCAAGGGCAATAATCAGCAGCATGCAGATTGAAGAAAAACCACCTGGCACACCGCCCTTCGCGACACCTTTTGAATGGATTGGCGGCGAAGCCCGTGTCCACGCCTTGGTCGAACGCTTTTACGACTTGATGGACTTGGAGCCGGGCTACGCCGCATTGCGTGCCGCGCATGGCCCGGAACTCGTCAATGCCAGAGAACGCCTGGCCATGTTTTTGTGCGGCTGGATGGGTGGGCCGCAACATTACACCGAACGCTTTGGCCATCCCATGCTGCGCAAGCGGCACATGCCGTTTTCCATCGGTGTGCTGGAGCGTGACCAATGGGTCGCCTGCATGGACCAGGCAATGCAAGAAACCGGTGTCGATGAGGTGTTGCGCGCACGCTTGAAAGCGTCGTTCTTTCAAACCGCCGATTGGATGCGCAATCGCAGTGTTTGAGCTGGTTCAGCTCAGCCCGGGGCCAACAAAACCACCAGCGCGCCCGCGCCGCCTTCGGCTGGCCGTGCTTGTGCAAACGCTAAGACTTCAATTTTTTGAATCAGCCAACTTTGCACGCGGCCTTTGAGAACAGGCGTTTTGCCGGGTGAGCCAAGCCCTTTGCCGTGGACGACGCGAACGCAGCGCCAGCCGGTTTTTTGCGCGTCGCGGATGAACTTTGACAGCGTATCGCGAGCATCGTCACGGCGCAGCCCGTGCAAGTCGAGCTGACCTTGAATACGCCAGGCGCCGCGCCGCAGTTTGCGCACCACGTCCACGCCAATGCCGGGCCGCCTGAAGCTCAGCGCTTCATCGGTGTCGAGCAGCGCGTCGCCATCAAACTCGTCTGACAGCGCTTCCCGCA
This sequence comes from Comamonadaceae bacterium, assembly GCA_947451205.1. Classification (GTDB taxonomy): domain Bacteria; phylum Pseudomonadota; class Gammaproteobacteria; order Burkholderiales; family Burkholderiaceae_C; genus Polaromonas. The sequence continues at coordinate 2,738 of CANFZL010000134.1, read as the reverse complement.
TGACGGCTTGCTCGTCGAGTTGAAGTTGCACCGGAATGGGTTCCGGCGGAGGAATGCTGATCTGCGCTTTTTGACCCGGGCCGTGCTTTACCGGCAGCGACTTGATCGGCCCGATGCTGTGGGCGAAGAGTTCTTTTTCTGCCTTCAGCTGGTGGGCGGCGGCGAGCTTGGCTGCCAGTTGTTCGGCGGCCAGCCGCTTTTTAGTCTCGATCTCGAGTTTCAGGACTTTCAGGCCGCGCAGGTCTTTGAGGGTTGTTTTGGCTGCTATGACGGAGCGGACAGGCGATTTCATGCCCGAACTTTAGACCAATCCGAGCTCGGCCATCGACACCGCCTCCGTGCTGGTCACGACAAAATGGTCAAGTACCCGCACATCGACCAGCGCCAGCGCGGTTCTCAGGGTTTGCGTCAGTGCTTCGTCGGCGCGTGACGGCTGGGCGCTGCCGCTCGGGTGGTTGTGCGCCAGCACCACGCTGCCGGCGTTCAGGGCCAACGCCCGCAGCACCACTTCGCGGGGATAAACGCTGGTTTGTGTCAGCGTGCCCCGAAACATTTCCTCAAGTGCTATCAGGCGGTGTTGGCTGTCCAAAAACATCACTGCAAAAATCTCATGCGGCCGGCTGCCCAACTGCAGCTGAAGGTAATCGCGAACCGCCTGTGGCGAGGCAAACAGCGGCTTTTCTGCCAGCCGCTGGGTCAGTGCCCGCCGCGACAGCTCCAGCACGGCCACCAGCTCCGCGCGTTTGGCAGGCCCCAACCCTTTGATGGTCTTGAGCGCCTCGGCCGGCGCGTGCAGCAGGCCGGCCACGCCGCCAAAGGTGTCGACCAGCTCTTGCGCCAACTGCAAAACGTTTTTGCCACGGATACCGCTGCGCAGCATCAAGGCCAGCAATTCCGCGTCGCTCAGGGCGGATGCGCCACGGGCCAGCATTTTTTCGCGGGGTCGGGCGTCTTTGGGGAGGTCTTTGAGCAGCATGGCGCAGCTTAGGCAGAGGGGTTCGCAATGGGTGCTGACTTTGTTCAATACACGCTAAAGAGCAGCGAAAATTTCCGTTTATGCGAGCATTTTTCCGTCATGGCGAGCGAGGCGCGGCCATCCATGACCGCGAATTCGGGCCCCTGGATTGCCGCGCTGCGCTCGCAAAGACGCATGGATTGCCGCGCTGCGCTCTCAAAGACGGGGTTGCGCAGTGCCGGGGTTTTGTCGGTTGGCTGTATCGGCGCAGATTCGGAAAACTTACAATGACAAATCCACTCAGCCATACCGTTCCGGGCGTGCGCCGTTCCAGCATCCCTCCTGCCTTTGCGGACCCTGCGTTCCGCCGAAAGTTGTTCATGTCGCTTGTCTCGCCCGATTTGTCCCTTGCCAGCAACGAAGCAGTGCCCGTGGTGGCACCCGGCTCATTTTTAACCCTGCATTACCGCATGGCGGCGCCTGCCGTGAATGGTGAGCCGGGCGCTGACATCATCAACACTTTCCAGGACAAACCAGCGACACTGAGCCTGGGTAATGGCCAGTTGTCACCCGCGTTGGAGCAGCGCTTGTTGGGCCTGACAGAGGGCACGCGCGCCACGTTTGAAGTGCCGGCGGGCGAAGCTTTCGGTGAACGCAACCCGGATTTGATTCAGTGGGTGGCGCGCAAGCTGCTGAATGAACTGGGTGACCCAGACGAGCACTATCAAGTTGGCGACGTGGTGCAATTCCCCACGCCCGACGGCATGGGCCAGTACGCCGGTGCGGCGCAGCAAGTCAAAGAAGACGGCAGCGCGGTTCAATTCGATTTCAACCACCCGCTGGCTGGTCAAGGTGTGGTCTTTGAAGTGCATGTGATTGGAGTTCTATGACTGATGCTTTGCAACGTTTGGCTGCGCATCCGCAAGAAATTTTGCTGGCGGAACCACGTGGTTTTTGCGCCGGCGTTGACCGCGCGATTGAAATCGTTGAACGTGCTCTGATTAAATTTGGTGCGCCAATTTATGTCCGCCATGAAATTGTTCACAACACCTACGTCGTCAATGACCTGAAGGAAAAGGGCGCGATTTTCATTGAAGAACTCGACGATGTACCGCCCGGAGCGACGCTGGTGTTCAGTGCGCACGGCGTGAGTCGCGCGGTGCAAGATGAAGCCCGTGCGCGCGGTTTTCAGATTTTTGATGCGACCTGTCCGCTGGTCACCAAGGTGCACGTTGAAGTGGCCAAGCTGCACAAAGAAGGTTATGAGTTCATCATGATCGGCCACAAAGGGCATCCTGAAGTGGAGGGCACGATGGGTCAGCTTGACAGCGGCATCCATTTGGTTGAAGACGTCGCTGACGTGGCACGCATTCAGCCCGGCCAGACCCGTTTGCTGGCGGTGGTCACGCAGACCACGCTCAGCGTGGACGACGCCGCCGAGATCAGCGCGGCGGTGAAGGCCCGTTTCCCAGAGGTGCGCGCACCCAAGCAGCAAGACATTTGCTACGCCACGCAAAACCGCCAAGACGCCGTCAAGGTGATGAGCCCGCAGGTCGATATTTTGATTGTGGTCGGCAGTCCGACCAGTTCCAACAGCAACCGCTTGCGTGAACTCGCCGCCAAGCTCGGAACCGATGCCTACATGGTCGACGACGCCAGCGAGCTGCAGGAAAGCTGGTTTGAAGGTCGCAGCCGCGTCGGCCTCACAGCCGGTGCTTCGGCCCCTGATTTGTTGGTTCGGCAGGTGATTGAGCGCCTGCGCGCAATGGGCGCTGTGTCGGTG
>CANFZL010000133.1 GCA_947451205.1 Comamonadaceae bacterium | reverse complement strand
GTTGCGGCGGCCCAGAGCATGGTGAGCGTGGACCGAAACACGGTCAATATGCGTGCTTCAGCCAGCACCCGCGCCACGATTTTGTTTGAGCTCGGCAAAGGCTATCCGTTGGAGGTGATCAGTCGCAAAGGCAGTTGGTTGCAAGTCCGGGATTTTGAAAACGACAAGGGTTGGGTCTACCGTCCGATGGTTGGCAAGAAGGCGCATCTGGTCGTCAAGGCGAATGTGGCGAATTTTCGCAGTGCACCCAGTACCAAGAGCCGGATTGTGGGAAAGGCCCCTTATGGCGAGCTATTGCGAACCTTGGAGCATCGCAGCAGTTGGGTCAGGGTTCAGCGGGAAAGCGGTGCCAAAGGCTGGATCTCTCGCAGTTTGCTCTGGGGCTGGTGAGAGCTTTACAGGCTCAATTTTTTAAAGAGTTTTCATTGAAATACACACCTAAAACTGTCTTATTGCCGGTCGCTGTCATTTGTGCTGGCGTTGTTGTGGCTGTCCTGTGGTGGTTGATGGCCAAGCCAGTAGAGCCATTGAATGCTGTCTCAGAAGCGTTGCCTATTGCCGGAATGGAGACTTTAGAAAAGGGCGCGCTTGGCGTTCCTGCTCTTCCTTCTTCGGCTGTGTTTTCTGCGCCTGCCGTTCCCGCTAACTTGGAGCCGGTCGCGGTGCCTGTTACCACGCTGCCTTTGGCTGCCGATGAAATAGGTGCTGCGCTGACGAGTTTTTTGGGTAATAAGGCGGTGTTGACGTTTTTCCAACTCGAGGACTTTCCTCGAAAATTTGTCGCGACGGTTGACAGTCTTGGTCGCACGCACGCGCCACCAGCAGCGTGGCCGATCAGCCCGACTGATGGGCGGTTCACGGTGCAGTCGCACAAGGGCGCCACCATCGTGAGCTCTGACAACGGTCTGCGTTACACGCCGTTGGTCCTGCTGCTGGAAAGTATCAACGTCCCTCAAGCCGTTGACCTGTACGTGCGCATGTACCCCGTGCTGCAAAAAACTTATGGTGAGCTGGGTTTCCCGAATCTTCAGTTTAATGACAGGATGCTGCAGGTGATCAACCATCTGCTTGCCACACCGAGCACGCCTCAAGTGGTGGCGGTGCAATTGACCGATGTCAAGGGGCCGATTCCATCGCTGCGCCCTTGGGTGCGTTACGAGTTCGCTGATCCGGCACTAGAGGCTCTGTCGTCTGGGCAGAGGATCATGCTGCGTGTCGGTTCGGTGAATCAAAATCGACTCAAGGCTAGGCTGGTGGCGTTGCGCCAAGAGATCATCAAGCGGTCCAAGCAGACTCAGTAAAATCAGATACCGCACGCTTTCGTGTGCGTTGGCTTTTTAATTCTGAGACTTGTAGTGACTGCACCTTCCCCGGACTTGTTCAGCAGCCTCGCGACCGAGCGTCGTTCGATTCGGGCGTACCAAGCCAAGCCTGTGGCGGATAGCTTGTTGCGGAGCGTTTTAACGCTGGCCCGCAAAGCACCGAGTGGTGCTAATCTGCAGCCGGGCGCATTTATCTCGGTAGCAGGCGCAGCCAGAGAGCGGCTGACAGCCCAGCTCGCAGAGGCTTGGGCCAGCGGTGCGCAAGAGCCCGAAGACTACAGTTACTTCCCCACGCCCATGCCGATGACGCTCAGGCGCCGTCAAGTGGCGGCGGCCAAAGCCTTGTACGGCTCCATCGGTATTGCCCAAGAAGACCGGGCAGGTCGGGATCTGCAGTTTGAGCAAAACTTCCGTTTTTTCGACGCTCCTGTGGCCTTGATCGCCACTATCAACGGCGACTTCGGCACCGGTGGCTACATGGATTTCGGCATGACGCTGTACGGCTTGATGCTGGCCGCCCAATCCCAAGGCTTGGCCACCTGCGCCATTGGGGCCATGGCGTCTTACCCGGGTCTGATTCGCCATAGCTTGGGGCTGGACGCCAACTCGAAAATCGTCTGTGGCATCGCCCTTGGGTATGCCGACGCAGACGCTGCGGTGAATCAAACCGTGACGGAGCGTTGTGCTTTGGATCAGTACTTTCGGGTGATTGAGTAACGGGTCCGAACGGCCACATCGTTTGAAAGGAAATCGACGCCGATACGCGACAATCGCTTATCTACAGAAAATACCATGCAAACCAAGATTTCTTCCATCTTCCCTGTCCTCTTCGCCATCGCTGTAAGTGCCATGGTGCCTAGCTCGGCGTCCTACGCGGCCAAACACCACGCCACCAAGCAGGCGCCTCACAAGAAGGCTGCGGCCGCCGTGAACGCCCAGCCGTCACTGGCTGCAGATACCGCCTTGGCTGGCAACCCGCCGGCGCTGCCCGCCAAAGCGTGGTTGTTGATGGACTTCGACTCCGGCGAAGTGCTTGCCTCGGCCAACGCTGACGAATCCTTGCCGCCGGCTTCGCTTACCAAGATGATGACCAGCTACATCGTCGAGCAGGCGCTCCGCTCCGGCAAGCTCAAGCCAACCGACCTGGTCTCAGTCAGTCTGAACGCTTGGTGCCGAGGTTCGAGCACTGAGTCGTGCATGTATCTGCCGCTGAACAGCCAGGCCACGGTGATCGACATCCTGCGAGGCATCATCATCCAGTCGGGCAACGACGCTTCCAAGGCGATTGCCGAGCACATGGCCGGCTCCGAAGAGGGCTTTGCCAAGCTGATGAATGCTGAAGCCCTGCGCCTTGGCATGACGCACACGCATTTCATGAACCCCACGGGCCTGCCTGACCCGGCGCACAAGTCGTCTGCGCACGACCTCGCCATCTTGGCGCGCGCCATCATCCGCGACAGCGTTGACTATTACCCGATCTACGCGGAACGCGAGTTCAAATACAACGGTATCAAGCAAGGAAACCGCAATGCCTTGCTTTACACGGATCCCAGCGTTGACGGACTGAAGACGGGCCACACCCAAGAGGCCGGCTACTGCTTGGTCACTTCCTCCAAGCGCAACGGGATGCGCTTGATCACGGTGATCCTCAACACCCACAGCGCTCAGGCCCGTGCTGACGAAACGCGAACGCTGCTCGGTTGGGGCTTTGGCAATTTCGAGAAAGTCACCCCGATTCAGCCGAACACGGTGGTCACGACGGCCAAGGTCAGCTTTGGCAAGGCAGACACGGTCGCCGCAGGACTTGGCGCGCCGTGGATGTTGACCGTGCCGCGGGGCCAGCAAGTGCAGACCTCGGTCCAGTTCAAGTCGGGCCTGGAGGCACCGGTGACCAAGGGCGCTGTCATCGGCAAGGTGGTCGCGACCTCGAACGGTAAGCCGATGGGCGAAACCCCGCTCGTTGCTCAGGCCGATGTGGAACGCGCCGGCCTGTTGCTGCGCACGTGGCAGCACGTGGCCAAGTTGTTCGGAAAGTGAACGTTATTTTCCTCTCCTAAGAGCCGTGCACGGGCATGGATGGACTTAGAGTGTCTGCTTTGAAGCCGCATAAAACGCTCGTCTTCCACACGACCGCTGAGATGTTCAGCGAATGTGTTGCGGCGGCCGGTTTAATCCGCCCTTGGCCAGTATCGATAGAAATAAATCTCAGATCAGGTGACAACCGAACATTACGTTCGCAGCCACCATCAGTGCTCACGCAGCAGTCGATAGCCCACAGCAGTTTCAGTCAATAGATAGCGCGGTTGTGCGGGGTCAGTCTCGAGTTTTTGTCGCAAGTGGCCCATGTAAATGCGCAAATAGTGACTTTGCTCCGCATGCGTTGGGCCCCAGACTTCGCGCAAGAGATGGCGGTGGGTCAACACGCGCCCGACGTGGGTGATCAGTACGCCAAGTAGTCGGTACTCGATGGGTGTGAGATGCACCTCGACGCCATTGCGACGCACGACACGGGCCAGTCGGTCCACCTCGACTTCTCCGAACCGGAACACCATGTCCTCTTCGTCGCTGCCACCGTCGGCAGTGCTGATGCGGGGGCGGCGCAAGTTGGCACGTACGCGGGCCAAGAGTTCACCCATGCCAAACGGTTTCGTCAGGTAGTCATCGGCGCCAGCATCGAGGGCGGCTATCTTGTCCGTCTCATCGATGCGGGCCGACAGCACAATGATGGGTACCGCTGACCAGCCGCGCAGATCACGAATGACGTCCAGTCCGTCGCGATCCGGCAGCCCCAAATCGAGCACCAAGAGATCGGGCTTGCGTGTTCCGGCTTCGACGAGACCTTGTTGCGCGGTCGCGGCATCAAACACCTGCCGGACATCCGTTCAGATGTTTCGGACCCTATCGTCACGCCTGTCAGTTCGGGGCGTGATGTTGTGCTTGCGCTGCATTGCGGTCTTGAGCGACGTCAAAATTGAATGTCTGCTTTTCGCGCTGATTTGTGTGGCCGCAGCGACCGCAAGTCTCGCAACCGGTCATTGCAGCGTTCGTGAATTTGAGTTATCTACAGCCGCTGAACAATCGCTGCCGCACCCAGACCGCCGGCACCGGCGACAGCGGTCAACCCGAGCGACGATGGTTTTTCTTGACTCAAGTCCGCCAGCACGCGCACCAGTGCAATAGCGGCAGACGCCCCAATCGGGTGGCCACGCGCCAAACCGCCGCCGCCTCGGTTCACCCGCTGCGGATCAAGGTGCAGGGCTTGGCAAAAGCTCAAACCCTGCACAGCAAAGGCATCGTGCAGCTCGATCACGGCCAACGTTTCGGCTGAGGTTAAGCCGGCCCGCGACAACACGGCGCGGGTTGCCGCCTCCGCTGCGAGCAAGGGTGTTTCCGGCGGGCAGCCCACTGATGCTGAGGCGATCCAGGCGGCTTGGGGCGACAGCCCCAGTGCCCTGCACGCCTTTGGGCTGGCCAGCAATACAAAGCCCGCGCCATCAGCTTTGGCCGAAATACTCAATGCACTGAGTGAGCAGTCCAGAAGGTCAGTCCCATCGCATTCAGTATCCTCATATTTCGCCACTGCCGGCATGCGAGCGGCCAGTGCGCCAGAGATACGCCGCGGATAGGGATCGTGCGCCAAGCCGTTGACGCTGATAATTTCATCGGCCACCAAGGCTTGATGCGCCAAGGCGCGCTCATGGCTTTGCAGCGCATAAGCGTCCTGCGCTGCGCGCGTCCAGCCCTGCGCTGCGGCGTAGCGGGCGGCAGAGGCCATCATGTCGGGGTCACGGGCAGGGTCAGGCGCAAACGCGGGCCGCTCATAGGCCACGGCGGCATCGCCTTCACGCAAGGGGCGATGTTGCCGAATCGGCGACCGGCTCCACGCCTCAACTCCCCCGGCGATGACCACCGACGCTTGCCCCGAGGCGATCAGCCCAACCGCCATAGCCACAGCATCCAGTCCCGAGCAACATTGCGTGTCAACTGAAAAAGCTGCGCATTGATCTGGCAAGTCGGCCGCCAGCGCCACCAGTCGCGCCGGATTTCCGCCCGCACCCAAGGCATTGCCGACGACCACGGCATCCACTCTTTCAGGGCCGATGCCGGCGCGCGTTAGCAAAGCTTGAATCACCGGCGCGGCGATCTCATGCGCTTGCAATGCGGCAAAAGCGCCGCCGTGCGGAGCCACAGCGCTGCGCGCCCAGCCAGCGATCAAAGCAGTGGGTAAAGCCGAGGCAGTAGACATGGCGAGTTCGGGTTGGCGGTGTTGTTGAGATGGTTGTGCAAGCGCCGCGCCAGCGCAGCGTGATCCGTCTTGCCGCTGGCCGTCAGCGGCCAGTCATCACACGCAAAGTAGCGCTTCGGTGCTTTGTATGCTTCAAGCTTTTTTCTGCACCAGGCGGAGAGTTCGGCTGCATGAAGCTCACCTGCGTAAGCTGACTCCAGTTGCACAACCGCGACGACCTTCATGCCTCGCAAGGTATCCGCCACACCTTGCACCGACGCCTTAGCGATACCTGGGTGAGCGGTCAACACTGACTCCAACTCCTCCGGAAACAGGTTTTTCCCCTGGGTGGTGATCATCCGGTTTTGCCTGCCAGCCAAGCACAACCTGCCTTGCGCGTCTAGGTGGCCCATGTCTCGCACTGACAGCCAGTCGCCGTCGCGGATGGCTGCGGTGGTGTCTGCCATCACGTCCGTTTTTGCGCCCATGTAATCCATGAAGAGCATCGGGCTGCGGACAAAGATCAAGCCTGGACTGCCATCTGTTTCTGCGTCCCGAATGTCGATCTCAACATTCCTAAAGGGCCGACCGACCACCTCCAGCGGTGTGGACGCATCGGCGTCTATCCAGGCGATGAAACTGGTTTCTGACGCACCGTAAAACTCGATGATGCGGGCTTGGGTAAACAGCGCTTGTAACTCGGCTGTCCGGTGGCGCGCCCAGCGTGCGCCGCTGATCATGATCAAGCGAGTCGCCTCGATCGGAGCGATGCCATGCCGGGACGCCCATTCGATCATCAGTATCAGCTGGCTTGGCACGGCGATCAGGCACGGCGTGTGGCCTTGTCGCAAAGTATCCAAGGCGCGTGAGGCAGAAAATTGTTCTTGAACGACAACCCCCGCGCCGCTCCAAATGCCCAGCAACATGCCGAACAAAAACAAAGAGTGCGAGCTGCGACCGGGCGACAAGATGCCGCTGGCGGCATCGGGCCCGAAGGTGTCGACGCAGATCCGAAAACTCTCAGTCCATGAACGGTGGTGGCGTCTGAAGCCTTTGGGCAGGCCGGTGCTACCGGAGGTGAAGCCGATATAAAAAGGTGATGTGGGCTGAAGCTCCCGCAGGGCAGTCGGCAGTTGGCTGATCTGCTCGCGCATCGTTTCTCGCACGGCGGCCGGCCAATCTGGATCAGCCATGGCCGCACAACGCCCGCTGCTGATGACGGCTAAAAATTCAATCAGCTGAGGGATAGATGTTGCGCTGTCGCCGAGTAAAACTGTGGCTGCAGTTTGTGCCTGGGTCAGAGCTGCCGCTCGTTGCTGCACCGCCGCGTACAACTCGGCAAAGGTCAGATTTCTGCTGCCGTCACTGATGGCCACGGCATCACCGCGCACGTTGGCCCAGTGCGCCAGTGGCGCGTGGACCAGATCGGTCAGCGGGTCTGGGTTATTGAAACGAACGACCACCAAAGCGCCAATCTGGCATGCCGCGAGCTACCGAGTGAACGACGATGGCGCACAAGACGCACTTGATCAAGTCGCCCGGCACAAAGACCAAGGTGCCCCAGAACGCTTGCGTCCAACTCAGCTTGGCCAGCGTGACCAAGCCAATCACACCGCAGACGTGGATGGCGAGGACGCCACCGACAGCCGACGCGAAAAAGGCGCTGACCGCAGCGCGGCGTGGCGAGTTGACGGGTAAATAGGCCATCAGCAGACCCGTGGCTAAAGCGCCGATGGGAAAGCCAATCAGGTAGCCACTGGACGGCGCGACGAACACGCCCAAGCCGCCGCGGCCACCCGACAGCAGCGGCAAACCCACCGCAACGGCTGCGAGAAACAGCAGCAGTGCTTGCAGTGCTCTTTTGGGGCCGAGCATGCAGCCGGCCAGCATCACGCCCAGTGTTTGCAGCGTGATGGGCACGCCCAAGGGCAAGTCAATTTTGGGGATCAGACCGAAGACGGCCACCAATGC
>CANFZL010000132.1 GCA_947451205.1 Comamonadaceae bacterium | reverse complement strand
GTCACAATTTGCTCGGCCCGCAAATGCAACTGCACATGCCAGCCCAGCGCGTGAACTCGTTCAGCCAAGGGCTCGATCATGTCGAATGAGGTGACAGACGTGACCGGGTCAAACAAGGTGAAGCGAATGCCCCGAATGCCTCCGGCGTGCAGCGTTTGAAGTTCTGCATCGCTGACGTTGGGGTGCAGCACGGCCACACCGCGCGCATGTTGGATGCCGAGTTGCGCGATGGCGTCCAGCGTGACGCGGTTGTCCGTGCCGTAGACCGTTGGCGTGACGATCACCGTGCGCTGTGTGCCCAGCACGCGCTGTATGTCGCGTTGGTAGTCTTGCACCGTGCAGCCACTGAGCAACTGCTTGCCGGCTTGCGGCGAAAAACGTGCATCGTAAATATGAATGTGCGCATCACAAGCGCCCTGCGGTGCGAGGCCGGCTTGGCGCTGCGCTTCAGCGCGTATGGCGTCTGAATGTTGACCTAGCGTGGGTGCGGCGAAAGGTGCTGGCCCGGGTGTTCGGCTGAACTCAACGGGCGTTGTGAAGCCGCGATAACGCCCGACCACCGGGTGCTCATAGTCGGTGAGCAGTCCTTGCGCCAAGACCTGCGGATCATCAAACATGTCTTCGACAGAACGCGCTGCGGCACAAGGCACTTCTTCACCAAAGTGTGCTTCCCATTCGAGTGCACTGCGGGCTGCCAGCGCCCGGTGCAGCAGCGGCAAAATGTCGCTCTGGTGTTGTGCTCTCTTGCGAACGCTGTCGTAGCGTTCGTCCTGGGCCAGCTCGGGCAGCCCAATTTTGTCGCACAGGGCACGCCAAAAATGCGGCGTGTTAGCGGAGATGTAAAGATGACCCTCACGCGTCGGGTGCAAGCCCGTGATGCCGCCCGAGCGCATGTCGCGCCCGACGTCTCGAGCCTCGTCTTCAGCCCAGACCAGTCGCGCCGACTGCATGGCCAAGGCACTGCGAAGCAGCGAGATGCCCACATGCTGGCCAACGCCGCTGCGCTCTCGCTCATACAGCGCCGACGAGACACCCGCCGCGACCAAGGCTGCAGCGTAGTAGTCGACCACCGAGCCGTAGACGATTTCAGGCTGGCCACCGGCTTGGCCCTGCAATGTGCAGATGCCTGTCATAGACTGCAGCACTTGGTCGTAACCGGCTTTCTCGCTCAGCGGGCCGGTCTCGCCGTAGCCGCTGACCGCGCAATAAATCAGGCGCGGATTGATCCGTTGGAGTTGTTCATAGCTGATGCCCAGACGCGGCGCTACGCTGGGTCGAAAGTTGTGGACCAGCACGTCGGCCGTGCGCACCAGCGCCAACAAGGCGTCAAGGTCTTCGGGTTTTTTGAGGTCCAGCACCACGCCCAACTTGCTGCGGTTCACGCCCAAAAAAGCCCGGCTCTCGGTCTCTAAGGTCGACGGATATTTGCGCAAGTTGTCCCCGATGGGCGGCTCGATTTTGATGACCTCTGCCCCTTGGTCTGCCAATAAGGCGCAGCCATAAGGCCCGGCAATGTAGGCGCTCAAGTCCAAGACTCGTAAGCCGCTCAACGGCCCGGTGTGGCCCGTGCGCGCAGGCAAGGCTGATGCCTTCAATGAATTCATGAGAGTTTTCTAAAAGTGGTTTCAAGTCGAGATGCCGAGCCGGGCCGCTGCGGCCAGAATCGCTTCAGCACGCCGTAAAAAGGGCGCATCAATCATCTTCCCGTCAACGACGTAAGCGCCGACGTCTTGCGTGTTGGCACTTTGCGCTGCGGCCACCACGCGCCGTGCGTGGGCAATTTCTTCGTCACTCGGGCGAAAAGCGGCGTTTGCCAGCGCCACTTGCTTGGGATGGATGCAGCTCTTGCCAACAAAGCCGAGCGTGCGCGCTTGCTGTGCTTCAGCCAAAAAACCAGCTTCGTCGGCAATGTCGGCAAAGGCCGCGTCATAGGCGAAGACACCCGCTTCACCCGCCGACATGCGCACCGCGAACATGGCTTGCTGAATGGCTGCGATGTCCCGACGTGCGATGCCAAGCGGTTCAAACAAATCGCCCAGCCCGAGTTGCAGACCGACGACCCGTGGATCGGCTAGCGCCAGTTCGTGCGCGGTGCGCAAAGCCGTTGGCGTTTCAATGTTCAGCAGCAGACCGATGTCTCCGCTCACCTTGTTGCCGATTTGTGCCTGGCCGATGGCCTGCGATGTATGGCGTACATCGTTGGCATCGCGTGGCTTGGGCAAGTTCAGCATGTGAACGCCGGTCTGCACCATGGCCTGAATGTCGGCTGCATGAAACGGCGTGTCCGACGCGTTGATGCGCACGATGATGGTCTTGCTGCAGCCGACGAGTGCGCCTGAACAGAAAAAATCACGCAGCGCTTTGCGCGCATCTGCTTTGCGCGCCGGTGCCACTGAATCTTCCAGATCGAAAGACAACGCGTCGGCCTCGCTGGCAAGGGCTTTGGAAAAAAGTTCGGGCCTTGACCCTGGGACAAATAGCTTGCTTCTCATAGCTGGCAAGTCTGCCACCACCAAGCTCAAAAATGAACACTCTGAGGATGAATATTTACAGAGTCGACGGATCGCATGTGTTTTGCGATACTTCGATAATAAATAAAAGGGAGACATGATGCTGACGAAACGACATACCTTGGTGGCTATAGCGGCGCTTTGCACGCCGCTCGCAAGCCTTGCGCAAACGCCTTGGCCAGCCAAGCCCATCACGCTGGTGGTCGGCAGTGCACCCGGCGGTTCCAACGACACCTTTGCCCGTGCTATCGGCAAGCGGCTACAAGAGGCCTTGGGGCAGTCGGTGCTGGTGGAAAACAAGGCGGCCGGGGGCGGTGTGATCGCCAATGCCTTTGTCGCCAAGTCGCCTCCAGACGGCTACTCGCTGGTCGTTTTGTCGTCTACTTTCACCACAGGCGCGGCTATTCGTAGCAATCTGCAATACGACGCTATTAAAAGCTTCAAACCCGTGGCGATGCTAGCCAAAGGCCCGCTGTTGGTGACTGTGCCCGTCATGTCTCCCTTCAAGACGATTGGTGATCTGGTGGCCTATGCCAAAGCCAATCCAAGCAAGCTGAACTACGGCACATCCGGTTCCGGCAGCATCAACCACTTCGCAACGGCGTTGTTTTCAGATGCAGCGGGGATCAAGATTGTTCATGTGCCTTACAAAGGCATGGGTCCGGCCACGAATGACTTGCTGGGCGGTCAGATTGACATCTTGGTGGCCAGCGCGCCGTCTATCTTGTCGCAGGTCAAAAGCGGCAGAGTCCGTGCACTGGCTGTGACGACTGCTGTGCGCTCACCGGTGGCGCCTGAGCTGCCATCGCTGGAGCAATCTGGCTACAAAGGCAGTGCGTCTGAACTTTGGTGGGGGGTGCTGGCGGCCGCCGGGACGCCACAGCCCATCGTCGACCGGCTCAACACCGAGATCAATAAAATCGTTGAGTCTCCGCAGATGAAGGAGTTCTTCTTGCGTGAAGGCGCTGAGCCCGCCCCCATGAAATCAGCGGAATTCGAGGGCTTCATTGCGACTGAAATCGAGCGCTGGAAGAAGGTCGCCAAAGCGGCCGACATCAAGGCTGAGTGATTCAGTTCGGCAGCAACTTGCCGGGGTTCATCAACTTCATGGGGTCAAGCGCATTTTTAACCCGTCGCATCACGTCAATTTCAAGCGGTGTTTTGTACAACGCCATTTCGTGATTTTTGAGTTGCCCCAGTCCGTGTTCAGCGCTGAAGGAACCTCGCATGCGGGCCACGACGTCAAGCACGATGACGTTGACACGGTCGGTTTCTGCTTGCCACTCAGCGGCACTCATGCCGGCCGGGCCTGAGACATTGAAGTGCAGGTTGCCGTCGCCCAAATGGCCATAAACAACCGGGCGAACGCCCGCATAAGCGGCATGCAACAGCGGCAGAACTTCTTCAATGAAGGCCGGTACGCTGGCGACGGACACGGCGATGTCGTGCTTGATGTTGCCGCCGTCGTGTTGCTGGGCTTCGCTGATGTTTTCGCGCACCTTCCACAGCTCTTTGGCTTGCGCTTCAGAGGTGGCGACCAACACATCGTCAATGACGCCTCGTTCCAGCGCAATTTCAAGTGCCGTCTGAAATGCGCTGTCGAGTGCGGCTTGCTCCCCGCCATCGCTGGCTTGCATCAAGACATGCCAAGGGAAGGGCGCTGTAAACAGCGCTGGCGAGGCCGGAAAATACCGCTTGACCATGGCCACGCTGGCGTCACTCATTAACTCAAAAGCTGTGAAGCGGTCGCCCATGGCGCCGCGCATCAGCCCGAGCAATTCCAAGGCTTGCTGCGGCGTCTGAAACGCCGCGAAAGCCGCCGCTCTGGAGCGTGGTGCAGGGAATAACTTCAACACTGCTGCCGTGATGATGCCGAGCGTTCCTTCCGAGCCAATGAACAGGTGTTTCAGGTCGTAGCCGGTGTTGTCTTTGCGCAAGGCTTTGAGCAGGTTCAGCACCTGACCATCAGGCAACACGACTTCAAGCCCCAAGACCAGATCGCGTGTATTACCGAAGCGCAGCACCTGCACGCCGCCGGCATTGGTGGCGATGTTGCCGCCAATCTGGCAGGATCCTTCAGCGCCCAAGGACAGCGGAAACAAGCGGTCGTGCTGCGCGGCGAGTTCTTGCAAAGTTTGCAGCACGCAGCCGGCTTCTACCGTCATGGTGTTGTTCAACGGCGAGATGTCGCGTACCCGATTCAGCCGAGACAAACTCAAGATCACTTGTTGGCCGCTGCTGTCAGGCGTGGCGCCGCCACACATGCTGGTGTTGCCGCCTTGCGGAACAATGCTCACGCCCTGCGCCGCGCAAAGCGTCACCAGTGCCGCTACTTGCTGTGTGTCGGCTGGCCGACAAACCGCCAAGGGCACGCCCGTGAAAACGCCGCGCCAATCGTTGGCGTAGGCAGCGAGGTCGCTGGTGAGAACATGGGTATCGCCGAGCAGAGCTCGGGCTTGACTTAAAAAATCAGACATTTATCTCTAAGCCATGACGGCTGAAAATTTCTTTAGGCGCTGAGGCGACGGATCAAGTTAAAGCCCATGTCCAAGATTGGGCGCGCCACAGTTCGGCCTTCGATTCTATCGATGAGTGCTTGCGCGGCCCGTTGCCCGATAGCGGCGCTGTCAACATGCACCGTCGACAACGGTGGATCCGTGTCTGCGGTGAAAGGCAAGTCGCCAAAGCCAAACACCGCGATGTCTTCAGGCACTTTCAGCCCGCGGCTTTTGGCCTCGATCAAAACACCCATCGCGATCATGTCGGTGCTGCAAAAAATACAATCAAGCGTAGGAATCTGTTTCAAGAGTTGTGCCAAACCTGCGCGACCATCCCCCAGGGATGTTGGCGACGAAACCCAGACCACGGGCGACCCCTCAGCGCCTGCGTGCAAAAAATTGAGCTTTTTCAGCGCATTTAAAAATCCTTGCGCACGCAGCATGGTCCGCGGATCATCGCCTGAAACCAAGGCTGGAATGCTGCGACCCAGCGCTTTGAAATAGTGTGCAACAGCTTCGCCAATGGCTTCGTGCGAAAAGCCGAAGAGCATGTCGATCGGGGTTGGCGTGGTGCCCCAAACTTCAACCACGGGGATCCCCGACTGAAGCAGTTTTTCTAACGCCGTCTCTGACTTCAACAAGCGTGCCAACACAATACCGTCGGGTTGGCTTTGAAGTAGTTCGTCAAGCAGGAGGTCCTCGTCCTTGTTGGCGTAACCGCTTTCGTTCAGCACCATCTGGAAGTCGTGAAGGCTGAGGGTGGTGTTCAACGATTGAATCAAGCCATCAAAAATAGTGCCGGAAATAGTCGGTATCAGCACCGCCACCCGCTTCTTCGGCTGCACCCCAGTGGTTTTCAGGGGCAGGTAGCCCAGTAGTTTGACGGCGGCCAGAACCTTGTTACGGGTCTCCAATGCGACGGTATCTGGGGTGTTGAGTACCCTTGAAATGGTTTGCTGCGACACATGCGCAACGAGCGCCACATCTGCCAGCGTGACGCGGCCTGTTGAGCGACGAATACGCACATTTTTAGGCTTTGTGGTGTAGGCCTTCAAACCTGTCATTTTTGTCTATCGCTGGGTTGATTCTGATGCACCAAAGATTAACATGCTGATGATGAATCAATATATTTAAATCATTGTGTCTAGTGGTAGCCCCTATATTGACAAGTTGCCATACAGAAAATAGTCTTAAGGTATTGGCATGACATTGCCAAGCTGAATCAAGCATCAAACGCAAAGCGATAAAGAGCATGAACAAACAAGCATTCGACAAAGTGCTGGCAACGCACTCAAGGTCCGTGAGATTATTTTTTTGACTGGATTGATTGACTCAACTGATTAGGAAAACGCATGACACGCATCACTCGTTTCGCTCGATTTGCCACCTTGGTCTTGTTCGCCGTTTGCACCGGCATCGGCGCTGCATCTGCTACAGATTACCCTACGCGCCCCGTGAAATGGGTTGTGCCGTACCCCCCGGGGGGCACCACGGACGTGCTGGCGCGCATCATGGCGCAGTGGCTCACCGAGAAAATGGGCCAGCAGTTCATTGTTGAGAACAGGCCAGGGGGTGGCAACAACATCGGCACCGAAATGGTGGTGAACGCGGTTCCTGACGGCTACACCATGCTCTTGGTGAATCCCGCCCACGGCATCAACGCATCCCTTTACAAGAAGTTGCCATTTAACGTCATTCGCGACATCACGCCGGTCGCGGGCATGGTGCGAACGCCGAACGTGATGGTCGTGACCAATACCCTGCCGGTGAAATCTGTAGCTGAATTTATCGCCTACTGCAAGGCCAACCCGAGCAAGGTGAACATGGCCTCTTCTGGCAGCGGTACCTCTACCCATCTGTCGGGTGAGTTGTTCAAGTACATGACCGGCTGCAGCATGACGCACATCCCTTATAAAGGCGCCGGCCCGGTGTTGACCGATCTGATCGGCGGACAGGTCCAAGTGTTCTTCGACAATTTGCCCTCGTCTGCCGGTCACATCAAAAGCGGTAGCATCCGCGCTCTGGCCGTGACCTCGGCCGCCCGCGAACCTTCATTTCCTACGCTGCCTACGGTGAGTGAGACAGTACCCGGCTATGAGGCTACTGCTTGGTTTGGCATCGGCATGCCTAAAGGGTCGCCGCGCGAAGCTATCGACAAGGTTAACGCCGAAGTGAATCGCGCGCTGGCAGACCCGAAAATGCGAGAGCGCCTCGCAGGCTTGGGTGGTCTTCCCATTGCAGGTACCCCCGCAGATTTCGGAAAAATGATGGTGGAAGAAACCGAGAAGTGGGCCAAAGTCGTCGCCGCATCCGGTGCCTCCATAGATTGAAACCAGCCCATGACAACACCTCTGATTGATCTCTCCCAACTGCAAAGCGCTGTTGATTTTTCCATCGCCCATGAAACATCTTGGGGCCGCGACAACAACGACAACTGGGGCATTCACAACATGGACCCGCCGCCTTGGAACCGGCTGCTCGGGCCCGTGCATCCGCGTGGCCCCGTCTCAGGGGTGGTGCGCGTGGGCGGTCGCCAGATCATCGCTTGGGGCGAGCCG
>CANFZL010000131.1 GCA_947451205.1 Comamonadaceae bacterium | reverse complement strand
TATGACGACCTCAAACAGAGCAGTATCTTCACGGGCAACGTCATCATCACCAAAGGCAGCATTCTGATTCGGGGTGCACGCGTCGATGTCTTTCAAGACGCGCAGGGTTACCAGCAGGCAGTGGTTATCGCTGAACCCGGCAAACTGGCCTATTACCGCAGCAAGCGAGACGGTGTCGATGAGGTGATCGAGGGCGAAGGTGAGCGCATTGAATACGACAGCCAAGCGGACAACGTCAGGTTCATCCGCAAGGCCGTGTTGCGCCGTTATGTGAGTGGCAAGTTGGCAGATGAAAGCAATGGTGCTTTGATTCGCTATGAGAACACCACCGACGTCTTCACGGTCGATGGCAGTCCACAGCCCGTTCGAACCGCTTCTAATCCGAGCGGTCGCGTGCGCGCATTGCTGGCACCACGTGCTGCACCTGTTGGTGATGCGGGTACTGCTAGTAATGCCACCCCATCACCCAGATTGCAACCCAGCACGACGCTGAGTATCGAAAAAAAGTAAGAATTCACTGATGGATCTGGATCTCAAGCAAGCCCTCACACCCAGTCGCCTCGTCGCGCAGGGACTGCAAAAATCCTATGGCAGCCGCAAGGTCGTCAAGGACGTTTCACTCACCGTTCAAAGCGGCGAAGTGGTCGGCCTGCTGGGTCCCAATGGCGCCGGCAAGACAACCTCGTTTTACATGATCGTTGGTCTGGTGCGTGCAGACGCCGGACAGATCAGCATCGATGGCCAGTCAGTCGAACGCATGCCGATTCACCGGCGCGCCCGACTCGGCCTGAGCTATTTGCCACAAGAGGCTTCCATCTTTCGCAAACTCACGGTCGAGCAAAATGTGCGTGCCGTGCTGGAGCTACAACGCGACGATGCCGGAAAACCCCTTGGAGAGGCCGAGATCCGCCTGCGCACCGACAGCTTGTTGCAAGAGTTGCGGGTCGAGCATTTGCGCGACTCACCGGCACCGGCACTTTCTGGTGGTGAACGCCGCCGCGTTGAAATCGCCCGCGCTCTGGCCACCCAGCCGCGTTTTATTTTGCTCGACGAACCCTTTGCGGGCATCGACCCAATCGCCGTCATTGAAATTCAACGCATCATCGGTTTCTTGAAAGCGCGCGGCATTGGCGTGCTCATCACTGACCATAACGTGCGCGAAACGTTGGGCATTTGCGACCACGCCTACATCATCAGCGAGGGCCAAGTGTTGGCCATGGGGACACCTTCTGAAATTGTGAACAACGCTGATGTGCGCCGGGTTTATCTCGGAGAGCACTTCAAGATGTGACATGAAGCAAGGCCTGTCCCTTCGCGTCTCGCAGCACTTGGCGCTGACGCCACAGTTGCAACAGTCGATACGCCTGTTGCAACTCTCCACACTAGAGATGAGCCAGGAAGTCGAGCAGATGCTCGATGAAAACCCGTTTCTTGAAATCACCGAAGAAGCGGCATCGCGTGAAGAGTTTGGCTTGGCTGAGGCCGATGCGCCGGTCAGCCAAGACATCCGAGATTTTGAGTATTCCGCCAGCGACAGCGCTGCCAGCAGCAGTGCCGACGATAAGGCGGCTAACAGCAGTGAGTCCGAGAGCAGCGAACCCAAATTAGAAGAAAGTTGGGAGGGCGACGGTACGGTGGAGTCGGCGCCTGACGACAGCGAGTGGGGCAGCGACGCGCCAGCCCGCAAGAACAACAACGACGACAGCGAAGACGTCGACGCGGCCGAATTGGCGCGCAGCCAAGAGTCGCTGCAAGACCATTTGCATCGCCAGTCCTTGGGGCTGCGTTTGTCAGACGAAGACCGCGCCGCGCTGCACTTTTTGATCGAGTCGCTCAACGACGACGGTTACCTGGAAGACACGCTGGCCTCGTTGGCTGCGGGGCTGGCGGGTGACGACTTGGAGCAGGCGGAAGAACTGGAGCAGCATTTCTCCATGGCGCTCAAATTGTTGCAGCATATGGAGCCCGCCGGCATCGGCGCGCGCAATCTGGGGGAATGCCTGAGCCTGCAATTGCTCGACTGCAAGAACACCGAAGAAGTCCGTGCTGCGATGGCTATTTGCAATCAGCCGATGGAATTGTTGGCCAAGCGCGACGTGAAACGGCTGACGCTGCTGTGCGGATTTTCGGAAGCCGCCATCAAGCTGGCGATCGGTGTGATCGGCCGGCTGGACCCGAAGCCGGGCAGGCGTTTTGTGAATGTCGAGCGCAACGTGGTGGTGCCCGATGTGCTCGTCGTCAAGTCCGGTCGCGGCTTCAAGGTCTCGCTCAACGGCGAAGTCATGCCGAAGTTGCGCGTGCACGATATTTACGCCAATGCACTCAAGCAGCACAAAGGCCAGGGCGGGGCGGCCTTGCAGCAGCGCCTGCAAGAGGCACGCTGGTTCATCAAAAATATTCAGCAGCGCTTTGACACGATTCTGCGGGTGTCTACGGCGATTGTCGAGCGGCAAAAAAACTTTTTTATGCACGGTGAGTTGGCCATGCGGCCGCTGGTCTTGCGTGAAATCGCTGACGAGTTGGGCTTGCACGAATCAACTATTTCGCGCGTGACCACCGCCAAATACATGAGCACGCCTTACGGCACGTTCGAGCTGAAGTATTTCTTTGGCTCGGCGCTGGGCACTGAGTCGGGCGGCAACGCGTCGAGCACGGCGGTGCGCGCGCTGATCAAACAGTTTGTCGCCTCTGAGAATCTGAACAAGCCGCTCAGCGACAACCAAATTTCCGACATGCTGAAAGAGCAGGGCATCGAATGCGCCCGCCGCACCGTGGCGAAATACCGCGAAGCGCTGCGCATCGCCCCCGCCAACTTAAGAAAAACCTTATGAACCAACTCCAACTTTTTCTCCCCTGTGCTGCGGGTGTTGAAGAACTGCTCGCCGCTGAAGTCCACCGCATCACGGGGATTGCTGGCCGCTCTTGGCGTGCCGGTGTGCAGCTGCAAGGCTCGTGGCGCGAGGCGCAACAGCTCAATCTGCACAGCCGCTTGGCGCAGCGCGTGCTCATCGAATTGCAGCACAAGCCCTACCGGAACGAACAAGATCTGTACAACGCCGCGGCCGAAGTCGCTTGGGAAATCTGGTTCACCCCGAACCAGACTTTCAAGATTGAGGTCACGGCGCAGCACAGCCCCTTGACCAGCCTGAACTTCGCGGCCTTGAAGATCAAGGACGCGGTGGCCGACCGCTTTCGCAGCAAGTTCGATGTCCGGCCGGACGTCGACACGCGTTGGCCCGATGTGCGAATTTACGTTCACTTGACCACCGACACCGTGACGGTCTACATCGACACCTCGGGTGAGCCGCTGTTCAAGCGTGGTTGGCGTGAAGACAAAGGCGATGCACCCTTGAAGGAAACCTTGGCTGCGGCCATGCTGGCGGCCAGTGGCTGGAGCGGTGAAGACGGCTTGTGCGAGCAAGGCGTACCGCTGTACGACCCTTGCTGCGGCTCGGGCACGATCGTCATTGAGGCGGCGCAAATCGCCTGCAACATCGCACCGGGCATCAACCGGCGCTTTGCTTTTCAGAAATACCTGCCGTTCCAGCCGCACGTCTGGGACGGTCTGCTGGACCAAGCCGAGGCCGCCATCACCGAACCGATGGCGCAAGTGTTTGGCAGTGATGTCTCGTTCCGGATGGTCGACTTTGCCGAGCGCAATGCCGAGCGCGCTGGCGTCGCCAACGCCGTGCAGTTGCGTGGCGGCGACGCCTTGCAACGTATGCCGCCCGCAGCTTCTGGCGTGATGCTGCTCAACCCGCCGTATGGCGAGCGTATTGACGTCGCCGGTGTGGCCGGTATTTCGGGCACACAAGCGCGTGACGATCGGCGTCAGGGCATCGATGAATTCGGCCGCGCGCTGCCCAGTGCGCGTGAGGCAGAGGCTCAGGTCTCGCGTGACCGCTCGGCCAACCCCGGACGCGAACAAGCGCAAACCGCCAGCGGCGAAGAGGTGACTGATTTTTTCCCGCAGCTGGCCGCGCACTGGAAGAAAAACTACGCTGGCTGGACGGCCCACATCCTCACGCCAGATTTGAAACTGCCAAGCAAAATGCGGCTCAAAGAATCCCGCCGTGTGCCGATGTGGAACGGCCCGATTGAATGCCGTCTGTTTCGCTTCGACATGATCGCCGGATCAGCTCGCGGCAAACCCGCACCGGCAGCCAACCCAACTCCGGAGTGACGACCTCACCGTTACCGTTGCTGATTCTCGACACCAACATCGTGCTCGATGTGTTTGTCTTCAATGACGCAGCGGCTCAGCCGATCCGCGACGGCCTTGCGGCGAGCCGCATTGACTGGATCGCCACGGCGCCGATGCGCATCGAGTTGGAGCGCGTGCTGGGCTATCCGCAGATTGTTCCCCGATTGGCGTTTTATGCCTTGAACGCTGGCGATGTACTGGCGCACTTTGACGCGCATGCACGCTTGGTGCCGGTGCCCGCCAAAGCCTCAGTGACGTGCAGCGACGCCGACGATCAGATGTTCATTGACCTGGCCGTGATGCACTGCTGCACCTTGCTGAGCAAAGACAAAGCGGTAACGTCGATGGCGAAACGGCTGCGAGCTTTCAACGTCCTGACGCAAAGCGTTCTGCACTGGCCATCGGCCAATACTGCTTGAAGACATTCGGCAGGGCGCTGATGTCGTCGGCCAGCAGGGCGCTAGGCGCAATGTTCATCAGCAGGTGGGCCAGCAGCCGCACTTCGGTGTCGGTCAGGCGCCGCACGATGTGGTGTGCCGTCAAGTCATTCGGGTGCTGCAAGCCGGCGGCCTGCACCAACTCTTTCAGTGCTTCTAGCGTGCTTTGGTGAAACATCCAGACGCGCTCGGCTTTGTCGGGCACCACCAACGCTTGTTGGCGCAGCGGGTCTTGCGTGGTCACACCGGTCGGGCATTTGCCGGTGTGGCAACTCTGCGCTTGAATGCAGCCTAGCGCGAACATGAAACCGCGGCCAGCGTTGGCCCAGTCGGCGCCCAGCGCCATCATGCGGGCGATGTCAAAAGCGCTGATCACTTTGCCTGCGCAGCCGAGCTTGATGCGGTCCCGCAGACCAACGCCGATGAGCGTGTTATGGACCAAGCCGAGACCTTCTTGCAGCGGCGCACCGACGTGGTCGCTGAACTCCACGGGCGCGGCACCGGTGCCGCCTTCCGCGCCGTCGACGACGATGAAGTCGGGCGTGATGCCAGTGGCTAGCATGGCCTTGACGATGGCAAACCACTCCCATGGGTGGCCTAGGCAAAACTTGAAACCTGTCGGCTTGCCACCACTCAGGGTGCGCAAGCGGGCGATGAATTCGAGCATCTCGACCGGCGTTGAAAACGCGCTGTGACTGGCCGGCGATACGCAGTCAACGCCTTGCTGCACGCCGCGCGCGGCAGCAATTTCCCATGTCACTTTCGGGCCCGGCAAAATGCCGCCATGACCTGGCTTGGCGCCTTGGCTGAGCTTGAGCTCGATCATCTTGACTTGCGGGTCACGCGCATTGACTTCAAAGCGTTCCGGGCTAAAGCTGCCGTCGTCGTTGCGACAACCAAAGTAGCCGGAACCAATCTCCCAGATCAGGTCGCCGCCATGGGTGCGGTGATGCGCTGATATGGAGCCTTCACCCGTGTCATGCGCAAAGTCGCCACGCTTCGCGCCGGCGTTCAGCGCCAAAATAGCGTTCGCCGAGAGTGCACCAAAACTCATCGCCGAGATGTTGAAAACACTGGCTGCATAGGGCTGCGTGCAGGGAAAAAGTGAGAGTGACGCCGCTTCAGGCGTGCCGCCAATCCAGACCCGAAAGTCATGCGAGGCCAACTTGCTGGGTTGCATCGAATGGTTGATCCACTCGTAGCCTTGACGCGACACATCAAGCTGCGTTCCGAAAGGTTGGTTGTCTTGCGCCCCCTTGGCGCGGCGGTACACCAACGAACGCTGGGCTCGCGAAAAAGGCGCGGCTTCGCTGTCACTCTCTATGAAGTATTGACGAATTTCCGGGCGAATGAATTCAAGCAAGAACCGCAAATGCCCGATCACCGGGTAGTTGCGTAGCACAGCGCTGTGCGTTTGCCGCAAGTCGTGTAAACCCACCGCCACGAGTCCGCCAAACAGCAGCAAAGTCAGAAACCCGACACCGAAGCCGACCAGCGAAAACAAAGTCAACAGCACGCCAAAAAAGCAGGCAACAAGAACGCTGTAGCGCACGGGCAGCATGGCGTTGAGTTGTTGCAGTGACGCATCGAGTCGCAGCAGCAAGGGTCGCAGGTCTGGCAGCGGGAGATTCTTCGCAAAAGTCAGGACACGGCGCATGGCTGGGCTTTCAAGGAAGGCGAAGGACAGCGCCTTCAGGCGTCAGGGCAGATACACTTTCCATTACAAATGAGGCTCAGCCTTTATACGTCACTCTGTCCATCTTTGAAAAGCCATTCATGAACCAGTCCACAACGCCACCCACACCAACAGCCCACAGCGTCGACGATTTTTTGCCGCCAGAAACGTTCGACGAGCTTGACGCGATTCTTGATGAGCTGCGTACCCGCTATGACGAAACCCCGCAATGGGAATTTTGTGAAGGCTTCATGGCGGCTTTGATTTGTGGCCGCCGTGAGGTGCCTGCTGTTGAATACTTTCCGGTGTTGCTGGGGCTTGGCGAGGACGGCGCAGTGGCTTTAACCGATGCATCGGCATCAGAAGATGACGCTGAAGGCTCGTTCGCAAGCAACGAACAACGCGAACGTTTCACCGCCTTGTGGCAAGCGCGATGGGCCGAAGTCGCCGCCGCGCTAGACGCCGAATGCAAGACGCTCGAAGACGACGACTGCTACCACCCCGAGGTGATGGATGTGCGTGCTGCGGTGGCTGAACTGCCGGCCGAAGAACAGGTCAATTTCAAGGCCGACGAACTGCCGGCCTTTGCACAGGTGTGGGCCTTGGGATTCATGTTTGCGGTTGAAAGCTGGCCCGAAGACTGGGCCACACCGCGCGACAAAGACGCCGCCAAATGGCTGGACGGCGCACTCGAAGCCGTGGTCGCCATGACAGAGGACGACACCGGAAAACCAGAGGTTTCACCGCTGCTTGAAGAAGGCTTGCCGAGCACCAGCATCGCTCGCTTGAATGCCTTTGGCGAAGCCATCTGGGCGGTGTACGACCTGCACGAACTCTGGCGCACGCTCGGCCCGCGCGTCGACACTGTGCGCAAAGCAGTCACCCCCGGTCGTAACGATGTGTGCTTTTGCGGAAGCGGAAAAAAATACAAGAAGTGCCACGGGGCGACTTGAATTTTCAGCAGATCCCTCGCGATCTAGCGCGGCATCACTGGGTCTGAAAAATCTTCGTCATATTCCAATGGTTGGAAATGGGCCCTATCGCGCATGGCGCCCGCAGCCTACACTTTGCAGGACACGCAGACGTCAGGCACAGCACCCCCAATGGATCGATGATCCTTGGTTGACGGCTGATCAACCAAGGATCATCTGATGCAAAAAATTCTTTTAATTCTGTCCGCCAAATACGCGCGAGCATTCAGCCTCGTTGTGGTCATCAGTGGGCTGGGGGCCACGTCTGCACTGGCCGCATTTCCTGACAAGCCTGTCC
>CANFZL010000130.1 GCA_947451205.1 Comamonadaceae bacterium | reverse complement strand
TAACGAAGCGGCGAAGAAGTAAGAGCGTCGTCGCGTTTGCGACCAGAAGGCCGGACTGGGCGATAGCCTGAGTCCGGCCTTTTTCGTTGGCACAGCAATTGCATTGATCCTTGTATACAAGTATGGATGCCTTAAGTTGGTGCAACGCTCATGATCACAGAATCGACTTTGGATTTCACGGCAGATGCAGACCCAGCCACTCAGGTTGTTGCCGACCCGAATTGCGCCTGGATTCATCGACTGCCGCTGCCGTTGATGAATACCGCTCTGACAGTCACCAGCGTGCACCAGCCCTTGGCTGGAATGCGCTTTGCGGTCAAAGACAACATGGATGTAGCCGGTATCGCCACCACGGCAGGTTGCCCGGCTTTCGCAAGCAAAGCCGACACCAGCGCACAAGTGGTGCAGCAACTGCTCAATGCCGGTGCAGCGCTGGTCGGCAAGACCAACCTGGATCAATTCGCCTGCGGCCTGAACGGGACGCGCTCACCTTTTGGTGCAGTGCCCAATGCATTTAACCCAGCCTATGTGTCGGGCGGATCCAGCTCTGGCTCGGCTTATGTGGTGGCCAGCGGGCAGGTTGATTTTTCACTGGGAACAGACACCGCTGGCTCAGGCCGCGTGCCGGCCGGGCTCAACAATATCGTGGGCTTGAAGCCATCGCGCGGACTCATCAGCACGCGCGGTGTGTTGCCTGCAGCGCAAAGCGTTGACTGTGTGTCTATCTTTGCATGCACCGTGGCAACGGCCGTGCAAGTGCTTGAAAGCGCGATGGGCCACGACCCGCTCGATGCTTATTCGCGCCAACTGACATTGGCCAGCCAGGCCTTTCCGTCTAGCTTCCAATTCGGCGTGCCCGACCAGCTCGAATTTTTTGGCGATACGCTGGCCGAAGCTGCTTTTCAAGAGGCCTTGCTGCGCCTGCAAGCGATGGGCGGCACCGCCGTCAAACTCGACTTCGCACCGTTCAAGCAAGCCGCGCAGTTGCTCTACGGCAGTGCGCTGGTGGCTGAACGCTATACCGCCATTCGGCCATTTTTTGACAAGCATGAAGCCGAGGTGATCGAACCAGTGCGCAGCATCATTGCCGAAGGCCGTCAATACAGTGCGGCTGACCTGTTTGACGCGCAAACCCAGCTCAAACTGCTTGGGCAACGCGCTGACGCGCTCTGGGCTGGCATCGACTTGTTGTTGGTGCCAACTGCGCCTACGCACTACAGCGTGGCGTCTATGTTGCAAATTCCGGTGGAGCTGAATCGTCGCTTGGGTGAGTACACCAATTTTGTGAATTTGCTGGACTATGCGGCACTCTCGGTGCCGAGTGCCATGCGCGCTGATGGTCTGCCTTTTGGCATCACCTTGATTGGCCGTTGCGGCAGTGATTGGCAACTCGCCGAGCTCGGCCAGCGTTACCACCACCTAACCGGTTTGACGCAAGGCGCGACAGCTGTGCCACTGCCTGCGCCGCAAGCCATCAAAGGTTTGTCAGTGAAGGCCAGCAGCCAAGGCAGCGTGCGCGTGGCCGTGGTCGGCGCGCATTTATCGGGCATGCCGCTCAACAGCCAACTCACTGAACGTGGCGCAACGCTGGTGGGCACGGCCAGCACCGCCGTCGACTACCGCTTGTATGCCTTGCCTGGAACAACGCCCGCCAAGCCCGGTTTGCTGCGCGTGGCCGCCGGCCAAGGCAGCGCCATTGAGCTCGAAGTGTGGGATATGCCGCTGCAGCACTACGGTTCTTTCGTGGCCTTGATTCCTGCGCCCTTGGGTATCGGGACTTTGACGCTGCTAGATGGCAGCAGCGTGCAGGGCTTTGTCTGTGAAGCCGAGGCATTACACGGTGCCAATGACATCTCTCACTGGGGCGGCTGGCGCGCTTACATGGCTTCTTTGCAATCGGCCGCCGCGTGATTTCTTTCATCCAACTTTTTTAATTTTTCACGAGGATTTTTATGACCACAGCCAAAAATGCCAATACGTTCACCGCATCACGCCGGAAAGTTCTGCAAAGTGGCGCAGCCATCGTCGGTGCGCTCAGCATGCCGAAGATCGTGCTGGCCCAGTCGGGCCCAAAGATCCGAATCGGCTATTGGCCGATTGCCGCCGGCCTGCCTTTTTACGCCGCTATTGAACTGGGCTATTTCAAAGAGGCAGGGCTGAATGTTGAAGTCCAACGGTATGCAGCGGCACAGCAGATCATGGAAGGTATGCTCGCCGACCGTTGCGATGGAAGCGCCAACGGCACGGGTTCGGGCAACATCGCGGTGGGTGAACTCGCCGCGCCGGGCACCTTCAAGATTTTTTGCGCCAACCCCAGCAATCTGAAGAACGTGCTTGACGAAGTGATAGTGCCGGTTGCCAGCACGGCCAAAACCATCGCCGACCTGAAGGGCAAACGCGTTGGCTCCGGCCCCGGCATTCAAAACGTCACCTTGGCCAAAACCATCCTCGAGCGCGGCGGCGCGGTCGGTGCCACGGTGGTCGAACTGCCGATTGGCCAGCACGTGGCAGCGCTGGCGGCGGGTCAGATAGACGGCGCGTACACGCTGGAGCCCACCGGCACCATCGGTCGTTTGAGTGGGACGACGCGCGTGCTCGAAGCCGGCGTGGTGTCGCATTACGTGTTGGGTGACCCCATGGCGCCGTGGTTTGGCGGTGTCGCGTCGCTCACTGCGGACTTCATCAAAAAGTACCCTGCAGAAACCAAAAAATTCATCGCCGCTTATGGCAAAGGCGTGACGTATGTGCGCAACAAGCCGGTCGAATCTCGCCAGTACCTCAAGGGTTACACCGCCATTGAAGGCGCACTGACGGCAGAGGTGCCGATGGCGGCCTACACCATGTACAACGAGTTCACGCCAGCCGATGTCGCCCACTTCCAGAAGTTTTACGACTTGTTCTCGGACCGCGGTATCTTGAAGTCTCGCGTCATGGTGGACACGATGCTTTACAAAGGCTGATCGGGATGGCTGCCATCCCCACATCTACGGTGGTGACCAGCGCCACCACGTCTTGGACGCCACCCGCGACGGAACAGGCCGGGGTGCCGCGCCAACCCTTTTGGGACAAGGTCTTGCCTTTCATCGGTCCTGTGGTGCTGTTCATCGTCTGGGATTTGGTGGTGCGTCTGGGTTTCATCAAAGCCATCTTGTTGCCGCCGCCGCTGGACGCGTTAGGTGCGCTCATCACCGGTTTGGCCGGTGGGCCGTTGTTGCATGATTTCGGCATGACGGTGTGGCGCACGGTGCAGGCTTTCTTGATCGCGGCCATCGTTGGCATGCCTCTGGGCGTGTTGCTGGGCAGCTCCGAAAGAGCCTATCGCAGCGTTGAGTTTTTGATTGATTTCTTTCGCTCAACGCCGTCGTCAGCACTGATCCCGCTGTTCTTGATGATCTTCGGCGTGTCGGAAATCAACAAGGTGGCGATTGCCGCATTTGGTGCGCTGCTGATTGTTGTTTTCAACAGCGCCTATGGCGTGATCAACGCCCGCAAGCAGCGCGTGATGGCGGCCAAGGTGATGGGTGCGTCGCGCTGGCAGGTGTTCAAAGATGTGCTGATCTGGGAGAGCTTGCAGCCGAGTTTTGTCGGCCTGCGTTCTGCGGTGTCAATGGCGCTGGTGATCGTCATCGTGGCCGAGATGTTCATCGGTGCAGACAGTGGCTTGGGCAATCGCATCATCAACTCGCAGCAGGTGATGAATGTGCGCGACATGTATGCGTCTATTTTGGCCGCCGGTGCGCTGGGTTATGCCCTGAATGTTTTGTTTTTGATGCTGGAAAAACGCATCGTTCACTGGAGTGGAAGATGAGTGCAGTCCTCAACGCGCCTTTTTATACGGACGTGCCGGTGCTGCCTTTTCGGCCTGGTCCGGTGGGCACGCACATCACCATCCGCGGTTTGACCAAGTACTTTGCGGGCTGGCCGCTGTATGAAAACTTTGACCTCGATATACCGAAGCACAAAATCACCTCGGTGTTCGGCCCCAACGGGTGTGGCAAGTCGACGCTGATCAACATGATCGCCGGGCTGGTGCCGATTGATTCAGGCGAAATTTTGTTTGACGGCAAGACCCTGAAAGACACCAAGATCGGCTACGTTTTTCAGAACTACCGGGAAGCGCTTTTTCCGTGGATGCGCACCATCGACAACATCGCTTACCCGCTAAAGCTCGAAGGCAAATCAAAAGCGGAAGTCGACCGCCGCATGGCGGAGTTGGTGGCGTCTTTTGACGTCAAGTTCGACTTGAACCGCTACCCCTACGAACTCTCGGGCGGGCAGCAACAAACGGCGTCCATCATGCGGGCGCTGGCGCCCAATCCGGAGGTTCTGTTTCTGGACGAACCTTTCTCTGCGCTGGACTTCGAAATGACGCTGTTCATCCGCGAAAAGCTGCAAGAAGTTTTCATGCAAACCGGCACCACCATGTTGCTGGTCTCGCACGACTTAGAAGAAGCTGTGTACCTGGCCGACGAAGTCTTGCTGTTGACCAAGCGGCCGACCCGCGTGGCCGAAATTCTGCCTTACACCGATGCCAGGCCGCGCACGATTGAAACGCTGACGGAGCCGAGTTTTATCCACGCCAAGAAACGCAGTCTGGAAGTCTTTCAGCGCGAAGTTCGGCGTTGAATCCGTGTGTTGATTTCCGGTCTTGATTCACCAGCCAAGAAAGATGTATTGAATGAATGACGCTCTCTGCCTGCAGTACGTGAAGACGACGACCAAGATGCTCATGCTGCCGTTGGAGGACGCGCAAGCGGCACGCGTGGCGATGCATTTGCAGCGTACCGCCGCGATGGTGAGTTTGTTGGACAGCGCCGGTCTGGACGTGCATGACGAGCTGGCCGAGATTTACTGTCCGGCGCCTTTCCCGGCGGCCGATCCGACCATTGTTTCAGCCGGCCTAAGCGTATGAGCTCACTCATGAATCCGCTCGGCGACGCTGCGCAGATGGCGGCTGCCGTAAGGCAAGGGGAGGTCAGTGCGCGTGAGTTGCTGACGGCGAGTTTGGCGCGCATGGAGGCGACCGACGCCCGGGTCAACGCTTTCACCAATCAGACGCAGGACCGCGCTTTCGCCGAAGCTGATGCGGTGGACGCGCGCCGCAGTGCTTTGGTTAAACAAGGGGAATCACTCGACGCGTTGGGTGCTTTAGCCGGTGTGCCGTATGCGGTGAAAAACCTCTACGACATCGTTGGCGAGGTCACGTTGGCGGGCTCGGTCATCAACCGCAGTCTCCCGCCGGCTGAGGCCGATGCCTTTTTGGTGAAGCAGATGAAAGCCGCTGGGGCGGTGCTGGTCGGCGCGCTCAACATGGACGAGTACGCCTACGGCTTCACCACTGAAAACACACACTACGGCCCTTGCCACAACCCGCATGATTTGGCGCGCATCAGCGGTGGTTCGTCCGGCGGTTCGGCTGCGGCAGTGGCGGCTGGCCAAGTGCCTTTGAGCTTGGGCTCTGACACCAATGGTTCGATCCGTGTCCCTGCGTCGCTGTGCGGCGTCTGGGGCTTGAAGCCAACCTTCGGGCGGCTTTCTAGGCGCGGCACCTACCCTTTTGTGCACAGCATTGACCACTTAGGCCCGATGGCCAACAGCGTGGCCGGGCTGGCGTTGGCCTATGACGCGTTGCAAGCCCCCGACGCGCACGACCCGGGTTGCCACGCATTGCGCGTGCAGCCGGTGGCCGCCATGGTGCAGGGCGCATCGCCAAGCTTGCCCGGCTTAAAAGGCATGAGGATAGGCGTGCTCAACGGCTACTTTGACGACCACGCCAGCGCTGCGGCGCGTGAGGTGGTGGCGCTGGCCGCTAGCACCTTGGGCACCACGGCCAGCGTGCATTGGCCGGACGCCGGACTGGCGCGTGCGGCGGCTTTCATCATCACCGCCAGCGAAGGCGGCAGTTTGCATCTGGACGATTTGCGCACGCAGCTGGCGTCGTTTGAGCCGCTGTCAGTGGACCGTTTCATTGCCGGTGCTTTGCAGCCCGCCGACTGGTACTTGCGCGCGCAGCGGTTTCGGCGGATTTACCGCGACCGCATCAATGCGCTGTTTGCCGATTGGGATGTGCTCATCACGGCCGCCACGCCGGTCAGCGCACCCATCATCGGCACCGAATGGCTGGACATTAATGGCACGCAGCAGCCTTGCCGCGCGGCCATGGGCTTGCTGACGCAGCCGATCTCGTTTGCCGGTTGCCCGGTGGTGACCGCGCCGATGTGGCCGAGCAACACCAACGGCATGCCCTTGGGCGTGCAGATCATTGCCGCACCGTGGCGCGAAGACCTCGCGTTTGCCGTGGCGCGGCAGCTCAGCGACGCCGGCGTCGCGCAGGTCAAACCGGCCGCGTGCTGAAGCCATCACCACGACTCCTTTTATTCCGCACATCACGACCCTATGACCGCAATCAATCTGCCCGACGTTGTCGCTGAAGTCAGCGCTCAATTTGCACGCTACGAACAAGCGTTGGTGACCAACGACGTCGCTGTGCTGGATGAACTTTTTTGGGACAGCCCGCACACGCTGCGTTACGGCGCCACAGAAAATCTCTACGGTGCCGACGAGATCAAGGCCTTTCGGGCCGGTCGGCCAGCGCAGGGCTTAGACCGAGTTTTGCTCAAAACAGTCATCACCACGTTTGGCCAAGACATGGCCACCGCCAACGTGGAGTTTCAGCGCGTTGGCAGCCCACGCACGGGCCGCCAAAGCCAGACCTGGCTGCGTACGCCAGAGGGTTGGCGTGTGGTGGCTGCGCATGTGAGTTTGCTGGCCTGAGAGCCTGCGTTGATCGCTACCTCCATGGCGGCCCATCGTTCGCGCGCTGACGACGTTCACACGCAGCTCAAACGCGACATCGCTGAGTTTCGCTTGGTGCCTGGCGACCGCTTCACGGAAACCGAAATCAGCGGGCGTCTTGGCGTCTCGCGCACGCCGGTGCGGCAGGCGCTGTTCAGGCTGCAGCAGGAAGGTTATGTCGAGGTGCTGTTTCGCAGTGGCTGGCGTGTCTTGCCGTTTGACTTTGACCAGTTTGAAGAACTTTACGACCTGCGCATGGTGCTTGAAACCACTGCCGCGCACCGCTTGTGCGAGGGCGCCCTCAAGGTCGATGCCGTCCAGTTGGACGCGCTCGCCAGCATCTGGCTGGTCAGCCCCGCGCAACGCAGTACCGACATGCTAGAAGTCGCGGCTTGGGACGAGGCCTTTCATTGCACCTTGGTGGCCGCCGCTGGCAACGCCGAAATGGCGCGCGTGCACCGCGAGGTAACCGAGCGCATCCGGGTGATTCGCCGGCTTGATTTCACCCAGCCCTTGCGCATCACGGCGACCTACGAAGAGCACGGACAGATCTTGTCTGCCATCCAGCAAAAGCGCGCTGACCAAGCCGCCTTGCTGCTGCGCGCGCACATCCAGGCCAGTCAAGCCGAAGTCCGCAAAATCACCTTGCTCCAAGTGCATCTGGCGCGGCAGTTGGGCGCACAACCCATTGTTTAGTTATAAGAAACTGATAATTCAGTATTTCCAGTTTTAAGGAGCCGCCTCCAGAATCCAATCCCTCAGCTTTCAAATTGAAACAAAAAGGGAAAAGATCATGTCTTCACGTCGCAGAGTCATTGGCGTTATTGCC
>CANFZL010000129.1 GCA_947451205.1 Comamonadaceae bacterium | reverse complement strand
GCCAAACAGACTGCATGTGCGGTCTAAATTGGGTGCGGGTCATTTCACGCACCGCACAAACAAAAACACCGTAGTCCTTGCGGAACTACGGTGTAAATTTGGTGGCCTGGGGCGGAATCGAACCACCGACACAAGGATTTTCAATCCTCTGCTCTACCGACTGAGCTACCGGGCCAAGCCTAATATTATATATCAGCCAAAGCGCCATTTTTGAGACTTTAGCCTTGACGCTTCCCCCGCGAGAGGTCGACGCCGAGTTGTTTCAACTTTCGATAGAGATGTGTACGCTCGAGTCCGGTCTTTTCGGCGACGCGCGTCATGGAACCACCTTCACGAAAAAGATGAAATTCGAAGTAAGCTTTTTCAAATTCATCACGCGCTTCGCGTAACGGTTTTTCGAGGAGAAAACTTTGCGTGGGTCTCGGGCTGGTGTCTTGAACTGCCTCGGCGATAACTGCTCCGTTGCCCGTCTGCAGCATCTCTCCTGCAGGCCTACTGATATAGGGGCTGGTGGGCTTACGCGCAGCAAGCCGCGTCAGTCCATTCTCCACAGCTTGCAATAGTTTTTGCAGGGTGATCGGTTTTTCAAGAAAGGCCATCGCACCAATCTTGGTGGCTTCAACCGCGGTGTCAATGGTGGCATGGCCACTCATCATGATCACTGGCATGGTGAGAAGACCGCCGGAGGACCACTCTTTGAGCAGCGTAACGCCATCTGTATCTGGCATCCATATGTCGAGCAACACCAAATCAGGGCGCGCGCGGCCGCGCGCGAGACGTGCTTGAGCAGCGTTTTCCGCCAGTTCAACCTGATGTCCTTCGTCGTTGAGGATTTCGGAGAGAAGGTCACGGATACCCAACTCGTCGTCGACCACCAAAATATTTGCCATTGAATCTCGCCCTTAGCAGTTGCTTTGTCTGTGGCGCCAAATTACCCGAGTGTTGTTACGCCACAACTTGGAATGATAACGACACTTGGGCACCCTGCATTACCCCTGCTGCAACACGGTTGGAAATATCGATGCGTGCACCGTGTTCATCGGCTATTTTTTTCACCACAGCCAGCCCCAAACCCGTGCCCTTCGCCTTGGTCGTGACATAGGGCTCGAAGGCGCGCTTTAGGATGTTGTCGGAAAAACCAGTACCGTTGTCGCGCACGATCAGGCGCATTCGCAATGAGGTTGCTGAGTACTCGGTTTTCAGGGTGATCTGCGGCTGCTGTGAGAGCTGACTATCTTGTGCATCTTGAGCATTTTGCAAAAGGTTATGTATGACTTGGCGGAGCTGCTGGGCATCACCGCGAATCAACGGTGCAGCAGGATCAAGTTCAACCTGAATAGGCGTAGCGGCATCATAGGCGTAGAGCTGCATCACATCAGTCACCAGCGCGTTCAGGTCGATCGGTTTGAGCTCGGCCGCCGGCAGCCGAGCGTAGTCACGAAAGTCGTTGACCAGCCGCTTCATGGCGTCGACTTGGTCAACAATAGTCTTGACTGATTTGGTAAGCAAGGCCCGCTCCGTAGGCTCAAGTTTGTTGGCGAGTTTCATTTCCAGTCGCTCGGCAGACAGTTGAATCGGCGTCAGTGGATTTTTGATTTCGTGTGCAAGCCGGCGGGCCACTTCACCCCATGCTTCGGCCCGCTGCGCAGAGACCATGGCGGAGACATCATCAAACACCAGCAGGCACTCTTCGGTGCCAGGCATCTTGGCACCACGCGCGATCAAAGACACCGCCCCCTCATCAGACCCAGAAAATCCGCCGTGGAGTTCAAAGGTCTGCTGCCAATGCTCCAGCCCATGGGCTGCATTCTCAGCCAAATACACTTCAAACTGTGCCTGTACAGCCTTGCCAAACACCTCCAGACCGGGCACTTGGCTCAAAATCTTGCCTTGGTAGTCCGCCACTGGTGCTTGCAAAATTCGGGCTGCACCGGGATTGCTGGAACGGATATGCCCATGAATATCGAGCACTAGAACGCCGGTCGAGAGGTTGTCCAGAATGGTCTGTAAATTGGCCCGCGCCGCATCGACCTGAGACATGCTTTGCTGCACCGCCGAACGAGCATCGGCCAATTGCTGTGTCATGACGGCGAATGATCGCGTGAGCCCTCCGAGCTCGTCATTGCTGTCAAGAACGGCTTTAGGCCGTAGGTCTCCCTGTGCCACTTGCCGGACACCTTCCGCCAACAGCAACAGCGGCCGCGCCAGCTGGCTACCCAACAACACAGCCAGCAACACAGCCCCAAACACAGCCAGAAAAAGACTCAAGGTCAGAGTCCCGATGTACATTTTGCGCAAGCCATCACGCGCAAGTGCGAGTTCTTGGTATTCACGATTAGCCTCTTGTACGACGATTGCATTGACCACGAGCTCGGTTGGAAGATCTTCCGATATTTGAAGAAATCGCTCGACGCTGTTCAAGTCAAAATTTGAATCATTGACGAGAGCAATCGCCTTGATACGCGCCTTACGAGGCGGCGACGCGGTAGTGCTCACAACGTCATTGCCACCACTGATAACTGCGTCTTCAAGACCGTCAATCTGCGTCATCACGTGTTTGCTACGAGCAGCGCGTAACTGCTGCTGAGAGGGTCGATCTGGCTGCAACAAAAACCTAGACTCACCGGTACTGGCAATCAGCTGTCCGGCAGCGCTCCACAGCACCACGTCCTTCACAGCGAGTTGATCGCGCAAACGTTCGAGCACCAGACTGGGTGATGCGTCGGTCGATTGAGAAAGTTGAGTGGCCGCTTGGCGCGTTCTGTTGCCAAGATCGGCTGCCAATGTATCTAGCGTGACGCGGCCGAGATTCAGTCCAGCAGCCAGTGCGCCTTCGACCTTGACGTCGAACCAGCTTTCGATAGAGCGTGACACGAATTGGTATGAAACGAAGTAAATCGTGACGCCAGGGAAAAGACCGACCAGTGCAAAAATAGCAGCTAACTTGACCAGCAAGCGGCTGCCAAATTTACCTTGACGTAACCTTAATACGAGTCGCAGGGTTATCCAGCCAATGACCACAAACAACAATGTCGCCACCCCGATGTTCATGGCGAAAAGAATCGGGTAATTGCGCTCGTAAAGCTCACGGTTACCCGTCGCCTGAGTGAGTAAAAAGATCAACACCAAACCGAGCGCCACAATCACGCCAGCCCCAACGCCTAGGGTCCAGCGAAACGCGCGGCTGCTGCGAAGCGAAGCCATTGTTTCCAGAATCACTTGAGGCTTTCTGATGGACTGTCTTTGACTGGCTCAGCTGACCTCGAAGTTTGGAGATCAAGAGGCTGGCTGCTGTCGATGGCGATGCTCCAGTCACGCTGACCGGCTACGCCAATCTGAAACGGCCTTGGCAGCTGGGATAGGTCGAGCTTGAAGCTGAAAACCAGATTGTTGTCATTGCCTGAACGAATGTCTGTGATGTCGGCGACCTTCCATCGGGCCACTCGCTGAACCGCCGACATTGCCTCTGGCAAGGTATCGTAGTTTTGGTTAAAGGTAGCGCGCAGCCCTGACGATGCCCCGATCAGGCCTGATCCAATGTTGACCCGCCAGCGGCGCGTCAATGGCTGATAGGCCAACCGAATGGTGCGCGCAGCACCAGCCACACGCTGGTCAGTCCAGTACCAGCGGTGTCTGTAGATGTCGACTTCGATCACGAAAAATAGTGCAATGCCTTTGAGCAAGGCATCCTCAACAACGTGCGGGAGCTCAAACGCCACAGCAGCATTAAGGTAGACACCGTCTTCCGTTCGCTCGGTCCGCAGCTGGATCAACTGAGCCGTTGCGGCGTTGGCGGTATTGATGACGCTGGCGCCGTGCGCTGAAGGTAGCCCGCCCATGTAAATCGGCATGCTGATTGCTAAAACTGCAAAGAAACGCGCCCAGACGCGCAGCACGCCAACGTCAGTCGTTGCGCTTTTCCAGAATTGCGTAATAAAAACCATCGTAGTCACGAAGTAAATTGTCCGGGAATACTGGCCCAGCAGCCCTGCTTTGGGGCAGCAAATGCCCTGGCGATGGCTTTAATAACGCGTCAGTGTGGTGCATAAGAAACGTTTGGATCTGTTGCTCGCCTTCGGCCCTGAAAACCGAACAGGTGCAGTAGAGCAAACGCCCACCCACACGCAACAACGGCCACAGCGATTCCAGCAGTCTTGTTTGCTGCGCTGCGAGCTGTGCAATGTCAGTCGGACGCCGGAGCCAGCGCACGTCGGGATGACGCCGCACAATGCCCGAAGCGGTGCATGGCGCGTCAAGCAAGATGCCGTCAAACAACTGGCCATCCCACCAGCGGTCGGGTAGACCGGCGTCGGCAACCGTGATCTGCGCCTGCAGTTGCAAGCGGTCTAGGTTCTTTTGCACGCGGGTGCATCGCTCAGCATCAATGTCGAGCGCGATGACTGCGGCATCGGCCAGCTCTAACAAATGGGCCGTCTTCCCGCCGGGTGCCGCGCAGGCATCGAGCAGGCGCAAGCGCGGCTGGCCCTCGGCGGCCTCAAGCCCATTGAGCAGCAAAGGGGCGGCGAGTTGCGCGCCCGCGTCTTGGACTGAAAAAAGACCTTCAGCGTAGCCCGGCAGCCGCGTCACTGCACGTGGGCTGTCCAAAATAACGCCGTATTCACCGACCGGGGCCGCGTCAATGCCGTTGTCCTGCAACGTTTGCAGATAGTTGGCTTGCGTGGTCAGACGCGTGTTGACGCGCAGCGTCAGCGGGGCCCGGCTGTTGTTGGCCAACAAAATGCTTTGCCAGGCATCTGGGTGGTCTTTGCGAACGCGGTCAACCCACCACTGCGGATGGTTCCAAACGGCTTGAGGCTTACGCTCGCAAATGGCCAGCATGGCGTCGCGTTCGCGTAAAAACCGGCGCAAGCAACCATTGATGAAGCTGGCCTGATGGCGGGTGTCTTCGCTGTTTTTGGCGGCTTCAACCGCTTGATCAACCAGCGTGTATTCGGTGTAAAGCGATTCATCGACCTCCGAGGCCAGTGCCAGCGCGACGCAAAGCAGTGCGTCGGCTTCTGGTGGCGGCGGCCGGCTGGCCAATTGCTGGCGCAGAGCTTCAGCCCGACCGAGCCAGCGCAGCGCATGAAAGCCCAGCGCCTGAACTCCGGGGCGCAGGTGCGGCGGAACGCGTTCGAGTTCAGCCGTCATGGAGCGGCCGCCGCGCACGGCAAGTAGCAGGGTTGCGGCCCCTTGTAGCTGCTGCCACAGAGGTGTTTGGTCTTGGGTATCTTGCATAAAGGCTCAGGCAGGCAGCACGGGCAAGCCGTGGCCACAGGAATAAAAAAACGGGGCTTGAGCCCCGCCGTTCAGAGCAGTGTATCTGCCCAGATGTTGCTGGCCCAGCTGAGCGCGTAGATGCCTTCTAGTTCGTTGGGTGCAGGGCTCAAGCCGCCGGCACCTGTCACTGACTTGAACGTTTTTTCTGCCGCTACATATTCATGCACGCTGGCCACATGGACGACATTTTTGTTATCAACAAAACTGTAACAAGTGTTGGTGAGCATCGGCGCGGGGTTGACCTCCCAGCCGGCCAACTCGGCCACGATGGCGGCTGCAGCCACCTTGCCGTGGCTGTTGGCCATATGACCGCTTTTGGGCATGACTGGGGCGATCTGAATAGAGTCACCGAGCACATGAACGTCTTTGGCCACCAGCGATTCAAAGTTAAGGAAGTTAACGCCGCACCAACGGTTGTTGCCTTGGTTGTTCAGTCCGGCCTGCACGGCGATGCTGCCAGCACGCATGGGAGGCAAGACGTTCAGTACTTGCGCTTTGACATCGTCTTGGATTTCGAACTTGATGACACCGGCCTTGGCGTCAACGGCCACGGTTTTGTGCTGGCTGCGGTACTCTATGATTCCTTTGTATTGATCGGCCCAAACTTTTTTGAACAACGCTCCTTTGGAGGTGACGTCAGGGTTGGCGTCAAGGATCAGCACCTTACTGCGTGGTTTGTAAGCCTTGAGGTAACCCGCCACCACTGACGCCCGTTCGTATGGGCCGGGTGGGCAACGGTAAGGCGCCTCAGGAATGGTGATGGCGAAAACCCCGCCGTCAGGCATGGCTTCGAGCTGCCGGCGCAAGGCCACGGTCTCGGCGCCGGCTTTCCATGCCTGCAAAATTTGCCCTGAAGCGTGCGCGGCGCGCAGGCCCTCAATGCTGTCCATCATCAACTCAACGCCGGGCGACACGACCAATTTGTCGTAGCCGATGGTCGCGCCGCCGGCCAAGGTGACGGTTTTGCGCTGGGTGTCAATGCCGCGGGCCATGTCTTTGACCACGGTGATACCGTGGCGACGGCTGAGCGCGGTGTAAGGCACGGTGAGGTCGGCAAGCTGCTTGGCGCCGCTCAGCACGAGGTTTGAAATCGGGCAAGACATGAAGGCGTCTTGCGGCTCAATCAGCACCACATCGATCTTGTAGTCGGAGAACATGCGCACGTATTTGGCGGCGGTGGCGCCTCCGTAGCCGCCGCCAATGACGACGACTTTAGCGCGCGTAGGAATCGAGCTGGTGGCGCAACCGGCCAAGCCCAGCAACCCAAATGCGGCCGTGGTTTTCAGGATATTCCGTCGTTGCAGGCGCCCCGTGACCACGCTGGATAACATTGATGTCATGGTCATCCTTTTATTTTTTCTGCATTGAAAAATAGGTCGCTATGGTCTCAATCTGAGCATCGTTGTATCCCTTGCTGATCTGATGCATGACGGTGGCAGGACGGGTGCCGGCCTTGAAGGCTTTCATTTGCGTGATGAGGTAGTTTTTGTCGAGGCCGGCTAACGAGACCACCTGCGAGCCTTCAACCGCTTTGCCGTTCGTACCATGGCAATTAGCGCAGGTCGCCGCCAAACTTTTGAGGTAGAGCATTTGCTGTGTGGTTGGAGCGTCTGTTTGCGCTTGCGCCACACCGGCCAGCAGCAGCAACCCAGCACCCCAGCTCAGGACGGGACATCGTGTGTTTATTTTCATCAGTTCAATCTTCCAAGTTTTGATGATGTGGAACAGATTCGCTCAAAGTCGCTGTCGCGCCATATTAACAATGGCTGCAACTCAATTTACACGGATTTTTCAATACTTTAATCCGTAGTATCCAATAAATCACCCACATCAATTACCCTCTAAGTTGTACTCAATCCAATCGTTAAGGCCGCTCCTGCCGAAAACCCAAACAAACGAGCAATCACAACCGTCGGAAATTGACTCTGTGCTGCATTGAAAAGCAGCACGCTGTCGTTGAAGGCCTGACAGCCAAAGGCTAATTTGCTCTGCGTCGAGCTGATTTGCTGACCCAACTCACGAATTTTCGGGTCTGCCAACATAGCTTGGTTGCGGCTTCCTACAGACCACAAATTACTGATTTTTTGATTTAACTTTTGTTCTTTAGCCATTAACACCTGCACCAATCTAGCATGGCTTGGTCGCGCGCGAACGGCGTCATGGGCCGTGCTCGAATCACTGCGCGCCTGCATCAACTCGTTCAACGTGACCGGTTCATGCTGCAGGTACTCACCAGCTGATTCAGTCAGTTTGAGCAGCAGATCGTGGCGATCTTTGAATTGAAAA
Source organism: Comamonadaceae bacterium (assembly GCA_947451205.1). Classification (GTDB taxonomy): domain Bacteria; phylum Pseudomonadota; class Gammaproteobacteria; order Burkholderiales; family Burkholderiaceae_C; genus Polaromonas. Next base: position 125 of record CANFZL010000129.1, on the reverse strand, counting down.
TCAACACCATTGAAGCCGTCACTGATCGCATTTTTCAGTCGCATCAGACGGTTGTATCCACCCACCGTCCAAAAAACTGTCAACGCCAGCAGTGCCAACAGCACGATGGACTTTGTACTCATGAT
>CANFZL010000128.1 GCA_947451205.1 Comamonadaceae bacterium | reverse complement strand
TCGGACTCGACATCGTGCAGAACTCGCCGTTTGGCATTGGCGCGCCCAAGGGCACGTCGCCCGAAGTGGTCAAGCGCCTGCACGACGCCTTCAAGCAGGCGATGGAGCAAGACAACTACAAAACCGCGCTGGCCCGCTACGACATGGTGCCAATCTACATGAACAGCGCGGCCTACACGCGCTTCGCCCAAGAGACCTTCCTGCGCGAAAAAGCCTTGGTCGAAAAACTCGGCTTGGCCAAGCCGGTTTAACCAGCCTCCCGTCCGTTCAACTGCCCGTGACGCCGGCGGTCTTGATGACCTCGGCCCACTTGGCCGTTTCACTGGCGATGAAGGCGTCACAAGCTTGTGGTGTGCTGCCTTCAGCAAAGGTGCCCATGGCATCCAGCCGGGTCCGCGTGGCGTCGCTGCGGATAATTTTGCTGACCTCTTCCGACATGCGCTGGACAATTTCTCGCGGCGTGCCGGCTGGGGCAATCATGCTAGCCCAAGTGCTGCCGGTGAAGTTCGTCAAGCCCTGCTCAATGAAGGTCGGGACTTCAGGCGCTGCGGGCAGACGCCGGTCGCTGGACACGCCAATCAGTCGGATGCGGCCTGTTTTTCCGGGCTGGATCAAATTGGTCGGTGCATCAAACAGCAGCTGAATATGGCCGCCCAGTAAATCGGTGAGCGCTGGCGCAGAACCCCGGTAAGGTATATGCACCATATAGGTTTTGGTGATGGCTTTCAGCAACTCGGTCGTCAGGTGCGCAGCGGACCCATTGCCTGAAGATCCAAAACTAATCTTGCCCGGATTGGCTCGGGCGTAAGCCACGAGCTCGGTGGCATTTTTGAACGGCGCGTCGTTGGCCACGGCCGCTAAAAGTGGCGATATTCCCATCAGGGAAACGCCGACCAAGTCTTTCTCTGGGTTGTAGGGCAGCTTGGGGTAAAGCGTGGTGTTGGCCGCATGCGCCGCAATCACGACGCCAAAAGTGTGGCCATCCGGCGCTGCTTTGGCCACGGCATTGACGCCGATGATGCCGTTGGCACCCGGCGTGTTTTCGACCACCACGGTCTGACCCAGCCGAGTTTGCAGACCCAGCTGTACCAAGCGAGCCATCTGGTCGGTGAAACCACCTGCGGTGTAGGGCACGATGAGGCGGATCGGGCGATTCGGCCATGCGCTTGATTGGCCGATGGACGGCAGCGCTACAGAGGCCAGACCGGAGGCTGCAACCTGAATAACACTGCGCCGTGAGATTAAATTGGACATGCCGGTCTCCTGCTTTTTTGTTGATGCTATCCAACTCATGATGGCATTGTTTGATGCAGCTCGCACAGTTCGCGCTTGAGTACTTTCCCGATGGCGCTGCGCGGCAACTCGCCAATAAAATACAGCGCCGCCAAACGCTGCGTCTTGCCGGCACGGGCGTTGTACCAAGCCATGATCTGCGCGGCCTCGTCGGTGGCACCAGGCCGGAGCCGCACAAAGGCCACCGGAGTTTCGCCCCACTGCTCACTAGGCACGCCCGTCACGGCGACGTCTTCCACAGCCGGGTGCTGACGCAATTCAGCCTCTAGGTCGCTGGGGTAAATATTGAAGCCACCGCTGATGATCATGTCCTTGCGGCGGTCTAGCAGCGTGAGAAATCCGTCGGCATCAAAGCGTCCCACGTCACCGGTGCGGATGAAGCGTTTGCCGTGCAGGTCAAACCATTCAACCTCGCGCGTCTGCTCAGGCTGGCGGTGGTATCCGGTCATCATGCCAGGCGAATGACCGACGACTTCACCGATCGCACCGGCGGGCAACTCATGGCCCTCTTCGTCGATCAAGCGCATGTCGCTGGTGGCCGCAGGTTGGCCCACCGTGTGGAGCTTTTCGGGGTGCAGGTGCGCCACCAAAATGCAGGTGCCGCCGCCTTCGGTCATGCCGTAGAACTCGACCAGCCCGCCCGGCCAACGCGCCAACACATCAGCTTTCAAATCAGCGCGAAACGGCGCGCTGGTGCAGAACTTGGCTTTGAACGACGACAAGTCAAACTCGCCAAACTGCGGCACCGCCATGATGCGCTGGTACTGCACCGGCACCAGCATGGTGTGGCTGGCGCGAATATCCCGGGCTATCTGCAGGTAGCGCAGCGCATCAAAGCGAGCCATCAGCCGAACGCAGCCGCCCCATCCCAGCGTCGGAAAAAACGACACCAGCGTGGTGTTGGAATACAGCGGAGTGGCCAGCAGCGTGACGCTGTCGGGTCCATAAGCAAAGCCCAGCCCACGCACCACATGGGCCCAGCGCATACCGTGCGACTGCACGATCCCTTTGGGCGTGCCTGTGGTGCCTGACGAGTAAATGATGTTGCATGGGTCTTCGGGCGCGGTGTCGACCGGCTTTGGCTTGATGCCATCGATGGCGAGCCAATCGTCCCAGTTCTGCCCGTGCGGACAGGGCGTGGCCTCATAGTCATACGCAGCTTGATCCAGCATTACCAGCGAGGCGCTAGCCACGGTATCAGTCTGAAGCAGTTGCTGGGTCGAGGCGTCCAGAAAAATCACGCGGGCTTGCGCATCGCCCAGCATGGCGGTCAGCACCTGCGGCGTGACCGATGGTGACAGTGGCGCCACCACCGCGCCGCTGCGCAGCACACCGAGGAACACGGCAGCATAGCGCACGCAAGGCGCAGCACAGAGAGCCACCACGTCACCCGGCAGCAAACCATCTCGTTGTAACGATGCCGCCACCGAGTCCACCAGCTGATCCAGTTGCGCCCAAGTCAGGGCGCTCTCGTCATCACACATCGCCAAGGCTTGGGGACGTTGCCGTGCGTGCTCTCCCACCAAGTCCGAGAGGGTTCGAAACGGCGGCATGGCAGCGGTTGTTGCCGGTGTTGTCATGGCCGGTGACTGCTTGCGGTTAAAGCACGCCAAGCGCTTTGAGTTCGCTCAAGCGCGCTTCGTCCAGCCCCAGCAAGTCGGTCAATATGTCGCGCGTGCCTTCTCCCAGTTCGGGCGGTGCATGACGCACCGGCAGGCGCTCCCCGTCTAGCCGATATGGCGGCGCCATGACGTGGGTGCTGCCAGCCACTGAATGCGGCTGCTGCGTCACCAACCCACCGCGCACGGCGCGCTCTGATGTCAGGGCTTCGTACAGCCCCAGCACTTCGCCGCACGGAATACCAGCTGCTTTGAGGCGCTGCAACAGCAGCTGGCGTGGGCGGCAACTCAGTTCGCGCTGGATCTCGACCATCAACACTTCGCGGTGTGTGCCGCGCCCTAAATTTGTCTTGAAACGCGCGTCGTCGGCGAGGTCGGGACGCTCAATCACGGCGCGACAAAAACGCTCAAACTGCGCGTTGTTACCTACCGTGATGACCAGCGGGCCGTCTTCGGCGTCGAACACGCCGTAGGGCACGATGGACGGATGCGCGTTGCCGTAGCGCGGCGGGTCTTTTTGCATCAGCATGGCTTCCAGTCCGTAATAGGCGGAAATCATCAGACCGCAGTCGAACAAGGCCATCTCAATGTGGCGGCCACGGCCGGTTTTTTGACGCTCAAACAAAGCTGCCAAAACGGCTTGGGCGGCATACATGCCGGTGAACATGTCCACCGCCGCCACGCCGAACTTCAGCGGCGGTTGATCAGCCTTGCCATTGATCGCCATCAGGCCGGCCTCGCCTTGCACCACCAAGTCGTAACCGGGACGGGCGGCCTCGGGTCCGCTGCTGTCGTAGCCCGTGACCGAGCAATAAATGATGTCGGGTCGTACGGCTTTGATGTGCTCGTAACCCAAGCCCATTTTCTCGGCCCCGCCGAACTTGAAGTTCTGGATCACCACGTCGCACTGGCGCGCCAAGTCCAGCACGATTTGCACCGCCTCAGGCTTGTGCAGGTCCAACGTGATGGAGCGTTTGTTGCGGTTCATGCTGTTGAAGTAGGCCGTTTCGGTTTTGCCCACGCGCAAGCCCCAGTCGCGGGTGTCGTCGCCCCGCTCGGGGTGTTCAACCTTGATGACCTCGGCACCAAAGTCACCCAGCACCATGCCGCACAGAGGTCCGGCCAGCACGCGGGACAGGTCAAGCACGCGGATACCGGCCAGCGGCAACGAAGCATTGAGAGATGTCATGTGACTTTTTTGTCAGTCCAGCGTAATACCAGCCTTGGTGATGATGGTCCCCCATTTGCGCGATTCGCTGTCAATGAATGACTTGAATTTCGCAGGTGAACCGCCGCCGACGATGAGCCCTTGCTTGGCCATGGTCTGACGGAAGGCAGGGTCGGTCATGGCGGCACTCACGTCGGCATTGATGCGGTTGATGACATTCGCGCTGGTGCCAGCAGGTGCAAACAGGCCGTTCCATGCGAGGGCATCAAAACCCGGGAATCCTGCTTCCGCCACTGTGGGCAACTCGGGGCGAGCCGCCAAGCGTTGCGGGCTGGTGACGGCTAGCAACTTCAAGCGCCCTGCCTGGACCAGCGCCAGCAAAGCGGGCTCCACCGTCAGCAGGGCTTGGGTTTCCCCTTGCGCGACCGACAGTGCCGCTGGCGGCGAACCATTGAAAGGCACATGCGTGGCCTCAAAGCCGGCCGTGCTTTTCAGCAACTCCATCGACAAGTGGGAGGAACTGCCCAGGCCGACAGAAGCGTAGTTGACCTTGTTGCCCTGGGATTTGGCCCATACCAAAAACTCCCGCAGGTTGTTGGCGGGGTGATTGGCCGGCACCGCCAACACGTTGGGCTGGGAGGTGGTCAAGATGATGGGGAGCAAGTCCTTGGCCGGGTCGTAGGCCATCTTTTTGAACATGAATGGGGCGAAGGCAATCGGGCCATTGAAACCGATGCCCAGCGTGTAGCCGTCTGGCGCTGCCTTGGCCACGACATCCATGCCAATGGTGCCGCCGGCGCCCGGCTTGTTTTCCACAATCAGTGGCTGACCCCAGCGAACCTTCAGGGTCTCACCCAAGCTGCGAACGATCACGTCCAGCGAACTGCCAGCCGGTGCCGGAACGATCATCCGAACAGGCTTGTCGGGCCAGCTTTGCGCAGCAGCTGGCAAGGCCATCGCGCCCAATGCGAAAAAGCTCAGCGTCGCAGCAGCGACTTTAGACAGTTGTCGTCTTGAAATCAGAATTTTCATGCGGGGTCTCCAACGTTATCAATATCATTTCAGTCATCTTCTGCAGTCTCGCATCATAGGATGGCGTTCTGACTGATCAAGGTGCGCCGAACCGCAGCGGTGTCAGGGGCTTGTCCATCGACGTGCAGTGCCGCAGAAATACCGGCGGCGTGACCCGTTGCAAAAGCCGTTCCCATTACACGGACCGACCCATAAGCTGTCGCATCGCAGCCGATGACGCGGCCAGCCAGCCGCAAATTAGCCAGCCCTTGGGCCTCAAGCGCCGAATGCGGAACGTCAAAAAAACCGTCGCCGCCGATGGCCATGTAACGAACCCGGCCCGGGGCATCGTGGACCTCCATCGGCCAACTGGCGCGGGCAATACCGTCACTGCGGCGACGACCCTGCAAACCATCGTCCATCGTGACGTCGCCACAAGAGAATGGGCGGCGGGTTTCTCGAATCCCGATTTGCGGTCCGGTGGACATCAAGTAAGCGCGCTCAAAGCCAGGGAGCTTTTTCAGCACCGCCAAATAGCAATGCGCACGCTCCCTGGCCATCGTTTCAACCCTAGACAGGTCGGGTCCGGACAGGCCGTCAGTGAGCAGATCAATCACCATCCACCAAACGTCATGGGTATTAGGCAGTCGCATTAAGAAGCCACCATCAGGTCGCGGAATCTTCAGCTTCGCGTACAAGTTGTGCGCTTCAATCAGTTGGCACAGGCGTTCTCGGTCGAATTGAACGTCAGACGGCACACCACCCACGCGCAAGGGCATCGACGCCGGTTGAAGCTGCGCACCCGGCCCACCCGCTTGGCTCAGAGGCACTTGCGCGTGAGTGGACAGCGTCGCTTCGCCACTGGCGTCCACAAAACAAGCAGCTTCAATGTCTCGCATGCCGCGATGATCGGCCACCGTCAACGCCTGCAAATGCTCGCCGCTGCGATGTGCGCCAACCAAAAAACTGTGCAAACTCAACTCTACTTTGGCGGCCAGCACGAGCCGGTCAAAAGCCAGCTTCACGGCTTCCGGCTCAAGCGCCACGATCCAGCCATTTTTCGACTTCTGGGCCGCGGTGTCGAAACCCAACGTGTTGAGCTCGGACAAGAGGTCCATGCCGACCCCGGCAACACTGCGCACAGGCGTGTCGGTGCTGACAAAAAATCCGCAATAAGCCAGCACTTGGGCGTTGGTGGCTGCGCCCCCCAGAAAGCCGTAGCGCTCTATGAGCAACGTTCGGGCACCCAAGCGAGCTGCGCCTACAGCGGCGGCAGATCCTGCCGCGCCGCCGCCCACCACCACGACGTCATAACGTTCAGGACACGTCATCAGCTTAGCGCCTGCGGCGTCAAAGCCATGAAGTCACTGACGAGCTCGAGTCGGGTAAAACGGATGATCATATTAAAGACTGGTATTTGAAGTTCTAGGGCTGCGCCACAAGAGTGTAGGCAGGGGCTAAGCGCATTGCAAATACCCTCTGCGGTGCTACCTATAATTTCAAGTTATGCCCACACCGAAAATCACAGAACGACAAATTCAGGTGTTTCGTGCCGTCATGATCACCGGTTCACTGAGTGCTGCAGCACGCCAGCTGTACGTTTCGCAGCCCGGTCTCAGCGTGACACTCAAACGCTTTGAAGTCCTGCTTGGAACACCGATGTTTGAACGCATCAGTGGTCGACTTGCGCCGACGGAAGAAGCCCGCCAGATATTTGACAAGATTGAACGTGTCTATGGGCAGTTTGATCAGTTGGTCGACGCCATCACGGGGATCGTCTGTGGAGAAGGGGCGACTTTTCGTTTTGGCACGACCCCCAGTATTGGCGTTCGCCTGGTGCCCAAAGCACTGCGAATATTGCGCGCGAGCAACGCTGACCGCATTTATTACTGCGATTTTTTATCTCAAAAAGACATCCGCGATTACCTCTGGTTTGAGCGTGGTGCATGCGTGGCTTCTCTCGCCAAGATCGAAGACCCGACACTCGGTTTTAGTGTGGTGGCGACTGGCCGTTTGGTGTGCTTGTTGCCGCGCAGACATCGATTGGCCAATTTAGCCGAAGTTTCACCGCATGACCTGACTCGTGAAACATTGATTTCTTTTGAGCCTGGCATGACACATGGACGTCTGATCGAATCGACTTACAAGCGCGCAGGTGCTTGTCGAAAGGTCCACATATTTGTGCGCTCTGTCGAGTCAGCGATCTCTTTTGTGGTCGAAGGCCTCGGCGTAGCCATCGTCGACGAGTTCGCTGCCATCGACTGCAGCAAGCTCGGACTCGTCGCTGTGCCCATGGCCCAAAGCGTCGAGGTTCCTGTCTATGTTTATTGGTCCAAACTGCACCCACGGCCTCGCAGTGTGGTCGAGTTCATTGAAGCGCTGACCGTTTGCAGCCAAGCCAAGACGATGGCGCCTTGACATTCAATATCCACCAATCGTTAGCCCAACAGAATCAATGAGCATGCAGCTGCGCTAGGTGACATTGTTAAAAATTTTCAGCCAAACTTAGCTTTGATTGAAAATTCATGACAATAGCTCAACCACCCAACTGCAATGGCAGACCGAGCCTTCACATCACGCCAGCACACTCATGCCACTTCACATTGCAGACATCACGCTGCCGATTTTCGTCATCGTTTTAATCGGGTTTTTATACAGTCGAAAAGTCAAACCCGACTTGGCCGGGGCCAACAAGTTGATCGTCGATGTGGCTTTGCCCATCTTGATCTTCACATC
>CANFZL010000127.1 GCA_947451205.1 Comamonadaceae bacterium | reverse complement strand
GGCCAGACTTTGAGTTGGGAAAACTCTGAGTCATCTGGCAAGCCCTCAGCAAGGGCTGAACAACTCCTGAGACAATCAGGCCATGTTTGCACCACTTCAAAACGACACCTTTTTACGCGCCTGCTGGCGTCAAGCCACTGATTACACCCCCGTCTGGCTGATGCGCCAAGCCGGCCGCTACCTGCCGGAATACCGCGCCACGCGGGCGCAAGCCGGCAGTTTCATGGGCTTGGCGACCAACACCGACTACGCCACCGAAGTCACGCTGCAACCGCTGGAGCGCTTTCCGCTCGACGCCGCGATTTTGTTTTCCGACATCTTGACCGTGCCGGACGCCATGGGCTTGGGCCTGTCTTTCGCGCTGGGCGAAGGCCCGAAGTTCGCCTCCCCGGTGCGCGACGAGGCCGCTGTCAACCAGCTCGAAGTCCCCGACATGAACAAGCTGCGGTATGTCTTTGACGCCGTGACCTCGATTCGCAAAGCCCTGAATGGCCGCGTGCCGCTGATCGGCTTTTCAGGCAGCCCCTGGACACTGGCCTGCTACATGGTTGAAGGCGCGGGCTCTGACGACTACCGCTTGGTCAAAACCATGTTGTACCAACGGCCTGACCTGATGCACCGCATGCTGGCCATCAACGCCGACTCGGTGGCGGCCTATTTGAACCAGCAGATTGAAGCCGGCGCGCAAGCCGTGATGATCTTCGACAGCTGGGGCGGTGTGCTGGCCGACGGCGCTTTCCAGACCTTCAGCCTGGCCTACACCGAGCGCGTGCTGTCGCAGCTCAAACGCGAACACGATGGCGTCAAGATTCCGCGCATCGTCTTCACCAAGGGCGGCGGCTTGTGGCTCAAAGAAATGGCCAAACTCGACTGCGAAGTGCTGGGCGTTGACTGGACTGTCAACCTCGGCCAAGCGCGTGCGCTGGTTGGCGGGCAAGTCGGCGGCGCCGGCAAGGTCTTGCAAGGCAATATAGACCCGAACGTGCTGTTTGCCGAACCCGGCCAAATCGCCACCGAAGTAGCGCGCGTGCTGGACAGCTTTGGCCAGCCGCACACCGACCGCAGCACCACCGGGCCGACGCACATCTTCAACCTCGGTCACGGCATCAGCCAGTTCACGCAGCCGGATCGAGTCGAGGCACTGGTCAGCGCCGTACACACCCATTCGCGAAAAATGCGCCAGCCTTAGCACGAAAAAAGTGCCTCCGCTAGAGACTTATGCACAAAAATCATGCTGCGGTGCGTCATAAGAACAGTTCGGCCGCGCATAGCGCTACAAAAGAAATAGCGATCGTAAGATGTTGATTTATATGAGTTCTTTTGAAATGCTTTTTTTAAGGGCATTCTGACTCAGCCCTTGATTTCAAAGGCTTGGCGCCTTGCAAAGGGGACATATCAACAAAGTTATCCACAGAAAACATGAAGATCTAAAAAGAGGTTTGTAAATCAAGCACTTACAAGCAGATACGAAGGTGAAGCCCGAACAGATCGCGACAAACATGGTGTTTTGGATCGGCGTTGTGGTCGCCACGCCAGCCCACAGTGGTGTCGGCGGGCCGCTGACTTACCGAAGTGAGTTACCACTCGCGGCGGGCCAGTTGGTGCGTGTGTCCTTGGGTCGCCGTGAGGTGCTGGGCGTCGTCTGGGAACTGCTGCCGGACAGCGGCGGCTTAGCGCCAGCACAGACCAAGGCCGTGCTGGGCGCACTCGAAGGTCTGGCACCACTCAGCGCGACTTGGCGAAAATTGGTGGCCTTCACCGCCGGCTACTACCAGCGCTCTCTGGGTGAGGTCGCATTGGCCGCATTGCCACCCCAATTGCGGGAGCTGAGCACGTCGCAGCTGGCGCGCCGCTTGAAACGCCCCATATCAGACACCTCTTCGGCAGAAAGCCTGCGTGAGCTGGTCGAGCTGAGCCCCGAACAAGCGGCAGCCTTGGCGCAGTTAGAGGCTGATCACCGCCCCGCCCTGCTCTTTGGCAGCACCGGCAGCGGCAAGACCGAGGTGTATTTGCGCGCCGCTGCACGGGTGCTGGCCGAAGACCCCGAAGCCCAAGTGCTGGTGATGGTGCCCGAAATCAACCTCACGCCCCAATTGCAGGCGCGCTTTGAAGAACGCTTCAAGCATTTGGGCCGTGAACGTGTGGTGGCCCTGCACAGCGGATTGACGCCGGCCCAACGCCTCAAAAGCTGGCTTGCCGCGCACGCTGGCGTGGCGCGCTTGGTGCTGGGCACGCGCATGGCGGTGCTGGCGTCGATGCCGAACCTGCGACTGATCGTGGTCGACGAAGAGCACGACCCCAGCTACAAACAACAAGAAGGCGCGCGCTACTCAGCGCGGGACTTGGCGGTTTACCGCGCTCGCTTGGAAGGTTTGGCCACGCCTGAATCATCCGCCAGCCCCAAAAACTGCAGCGTCATCCTCGGTTCGGCCACGCCGTCGCTGGAAAGCTGGCAAGCCACCTTGGTGGGCCGCTACCAGCGCCTGACCATGCACGAACGCATTGGCTCAACCGACCAAGCCGCAGGCAGCCTGCCGACCGTGCGACTGGTCGACATGAACCACCAGCCCAAACACTGCACGCTGGCGCCGCCCTTGCTCGCAGCCATTGCCCAACGCATTGCCCGCGGTGAACAGTCATTGATTTTTTTGAACCGGCGTGGCTACGCGCCGGTGCTGGCCTGCCACGACTGCGGCTGGAAAAGCGAATGCCCGCACTGCAGCGCCTACCGCGTTTTTCACAAAATCGACCGCACGCTGCGCTGCCACCACTGCGGTTTCACAGAGCGCGTACCGCGCGCCTGCCCGAGCTGCGGCAACGTCGACATTGCGCCCGTCGGGCGCGGCACCGAACGGCTTGAAGAACACTTGGCCGAGTTGCTACAAGGCATCACCCGGCCCGATGGCAGTCCGCTGGTGATTGCGCGCATCGACGCTGACACGACGCGGCTCAAAGGCGCGCTTGAATCGCAGCTCGCCAGCGTCCATGCAGGCGAAGTCGATGTGCTGGTCGGCACTCAAATGATCGCCAAAGGGCACGACTTCAGGCACATCACGCTGGTGGCTGCGGTCAACCCCGACGGCGCGCTGTTTTCCAGCGACTTCCGAGCGCCTGAACGTCTCTTTGGTTTGTTGATGCAGGCGACGGGCAGAGCCGGTAGAAATGCCGAAAAAGGCGCACAAAGCGAAATGTGGGTTCAGACATTTCACCCCGAGCATCCGCTGTTTGGTGCCCTCAAAAAACACGACTACCCGGCGTTTTCCGCGCAAGAACTCGCCGACCGCGAAGCCGCTGGCATGTCGCCATTTGGCTTCTCCGCGCTGGTGCGTGCCGAAGCCCGTTCGCAAGACTTGGCGCAGGGATTTTTGAACGCCGCAGCGGCAGCCGCCCAAGCGCAAGCTCTGCCTGGGCATGACATGGTCACGCCTTACCCGGCCGTCCCGATGACAATTCAGCGTGTGGCCAATGTGGAGCGTGCGCAAATGCTGGTGGAAAGCAGCTCCCGCGTGGCGCTGCAACGCTTTCTGGCGGCATGGCAGCCCGTCATGGCTGCCACGCGCCAGCAAGCCGAATTCAAGCCGCTCATTCGCTGGGCCATGGATGTGGACCCGTTGGCGATTTGAGCGGCTTGTGAAGGCTTAAGCCTTAACCGCGTCCAAGGCAGCGTTGAAGGTCGCGCTAGGGCGCATGACTACAGTCAACTTCTGGATATCAGGCATGTAGTAGCCGCCAATATCCACTGGCTTGCCCTGCACTGCATTCAACTCAGCAACGATCTTCTCTTCGTTGTCCGTCAAGGCCTTGGCCAACGGTGCAAACTGCGCCTGCAGTGCTTTGTCAGCCGTTTGAGCGGCCAATTCTTGGGCCCAGTACATGGACAGGTAGAACTGGCTGCCACGGTTGTCCAACTGGCCGGTTTTTGGCGATGGGTTTTTGCTGTTGTCCAGTAACTTGCCGGTGGCAGCGTCAAGCGCCTTGGCCAGAACCTTGGCTTGCTCGTTGCCAGTCTTGATGCCCAAGTCTTCCAGACTCGCAGCCAGCGCCAAAAATTCACCGAGTGAATCCCAGCGCAGGTGGTTTTCTTCCACCAGTTGCTTGACGTGCTTGGGGGCCGAGCCGCCAGCACCGGTTTCGTACATGCCGCCACCGGCCATCAATGGCACGATCGACAGCATTTTGGCGCTGGTGCCGAGTTCCATGATCGGGAACAAGTCGGTCAGGTAGTCACGCAAGATATTGCCGGTGACAGAAATAGTGTCCAGCCCGCGCACGACGCGTTCCAGCGTGAAACGCATAGCGCGCACTTGCGACATGATCTGGATGTCCAGACCTTGGGTGTCGTGGTCCTTCAAGTAGGTTTCCACCTTCTTGATCATCTCGGCTTCGTGCGGACGATACGGGTCCAACCAGAAGATAGCGGGCATGCCGGAGTTACGAGCGCGGGTGACGGCCAGCTTGACCCAGTCACGGATCGGTGCATCTTTGACTTGGCACATGCGCCAGATGTCGCCTTCTTCCACGGTCTGAGCCAGCAGCACTTCGCCCGTGGCGATGTCCACGATGCGAGCCTCGCCGGCTTCAGGTGCTTCAAAGGTTTTGTCGTGTGAACCGTACTCTTCAGCCTGCTGGGCCATCAAGCCGACGTTGGGCACGGTGCCCATGGTGGTCGGGTTGAAGTTGCCGTTGGTCTTGCAGAAGTTGATAACCTCTTGGTAGATGCGGGCAAAGGTGCTTTCAGGGATCACCGCTTTGGTGTCTTTTGGCTTGCCGTCAGCGCCCCACATCTTGCCGCCAATGCGGATCATGGCCGGCATCGATGCGTCAACGATCACGTCGTTGGGCGCGTGCAGGTTCGAGATACCTTTGGCCGAGTCGACCATGGCCAACTCTGGGCGGTGCTCGTGGCAGGCGTGCATGTCGCGGATGATTTCTTCGCGCTTGGTGGTCGGCAGGCTTTCGAGCTTGTCGTACAAATTGACCAGACCGTTGTTGACGTTCACGCCCAGCTCGTCAAACAACTTGCCGTGCTTCGCAAAAGCGTCTTTGTAATAGATGCGCACAGCGTGACCGAAAACGATCGGGTGCGAGACCTTCATCATGGTCGCTTTGACGTGCAGCGACAGCATCACGCCAGTCTTGCGCGCGTCTTCCATCTGGTCTTCATAGAAGTCGCACAAGGCTTTCTTGCTCATGAACATGCTATCAATGATCTCACCAGCCAGCAGCGACACCTTCGGCTTGAGCACAATGGTTTTGCCGCTCTTGGTCAGGAGTTCCATCTTCACGTCACGCGCTTTGTCCAGCGTCAGCGACTTTTCACCGTGGTAAAAGTCGCCGTGGTTCATCGTTGCCACGTGGGTTTGCGAAGCCATGCTCCATTTGGCCATGCTGTGCGGGTGCTTGCGGGCAAAGTTCTTGACGGCCAGCGGTGCACGACGGTCAGAGTTGCCTTCGCGCAGCACCGGGTTGACGGCGCTGCCCAAGCACTTGGAGTAGCGCGTGAGGATGGCTTTGTCTTCAGGGGTTTGCGGGTCTTCAGGGAATTCAGGGAGCTTATAGCCCTTGCTCTGCAACTCCTTGATGACATCGCCCAACTGGTGCACCGAAGCGCTGATATTGGGCAGCTTGATGATGTTGGTGTCTGGCAACAGCGTCATGCGACCGAGTTCAGCCAAGTTGTCCGGAACTTTCTGCGCGTCGGTCAAAAACTCAGGAAACTCACCCAGAATACGGGCAGCCACCGATATGTCGCGCTCGACGACATTGATACCAGCCGGGGCCGCAAACGTGCGAACAATCGGCAAAAATGAACACGTCGCCAGCAGTGGCGCTTCGTCTGTCAATGTGTAAATAATTTTTGATTTTTCAGCCATGATGTCCTTTACCTTTGATCAGATGGGTGGGATGCGGGGTAAAACCCACAACCTTTGATCATAGGCCAGACTTTTGTGCTTTTTTTGGAGAAGTGAATACCAGCGGGCTGGCGTGTCGCATGCCAAATTGACAGCAATCCATCTGCGCGTCATGGCGAGTTTTCCGAATCCGTACGGATACAGCACGCAGACCTTGAACAACAGGCCAAAAATGCCGTCTCTGCGAGCGAAGCGCGGCAGTCCATGACTTAGGATTCGGGCGATGCAGCCTTTGGCAGAGCAGCTGACTGGCTATGATGTTTGGCTTGCCCAGAGCTCGGATTTGTCTTTCTCACAGCCCCCACTTTAAGTTTCCATGTCGACCCCACCACCTTCTGGCACAACGTCAGGCGCGCCCTCCATCGCCGGCTTGAACCTCGCGCAGCAAGAAGCCGTCAACTACATGCACGGACCTTGTCTTGTGCTGGCGGGCGCTGGTTCCGGAAAAACACGGGTCATCACTCACAAGATTGGGCGCTTGATCCAGGCCGGCCTGAAGCCTGAACAGATTGCCGCCATCACCTTCACCAACAAAGCCGCCGCCGAAATGCGCGAGCGCGCCAAGAGTTTGATCGGCAAGAGCGCGCGCGGCGTGTTGATCTGCACCTTTCATGCGTTGGGCGTGCGCATGTTGCGCCAAGACGGCGGCGTGCTGGGCCTGAAACCGCAGTTCAGTATTTTGGACAGTGACGATGTCACCAGCATCTTGAAAGACGCTGGCGGCTCGACCGACTCTGCCACCGCCAAGCAATGGCAATGGACCATCAGCGCCTGGAAAAACAGCGGCCTGAATGCCGAGCAAGCCGAAGCGCAAGCCGCCAACGACGAAGAGCGCGTGCTGGCCCGCATCATGGCGCGCTATGAAGAGCGCCTGACGGCCTACCAAAGCGTCGACTTTGACGACCTGATCGGCCTGCCGCTGAAGCTGCTCAAAGAGCACGACGAAGTGAGGGGAAAATGGCAGGCCGCGCTGGGCCATGTGCTGGTCGACGAATACCAAGACACCAACGCTACGCAGTACGAAGTGCTCAAGCTGCTGGTCGGCGAACGCGGCCGCTTCACGGCAGTGGGTGACGACGACCAATCGATTTACGGCTGGCGCGGCGCCACGCTCGACAACCTGAAGCGCTTGCCGATTGAATACCCCACGCTCAAAGTCGTCAAGCTAGAGCAAAACTACCGCTCGACCAGCGCCATCTTGCGCGCCGCCAACAACGTCATCGGCCCCAACCCAAAGCTGTATCCGAAGACGCTGTTCAGCGAACTCGGTGAAGGCGAGCCGGTGCGCGTGATCGACTGCGACGGTGAAGAGCACGAAGCCGACCGCGTCGTCGCCCGCATCCAAAGCTTGCGCGCCGGCGGCGAGTTGCAAGCGGTTGGCAGCCAGTACAAAGACTGGAAAGACTTCAGCGTGCTGTACCGAGCCAACCACCAAGCCAAGGTCTTTGAAAAGGCTTTTCGGCGTGCGCAAATTCCCTACAAGGTCTCCGGTGGTCAAAGCTTTTTTGACCGCGCTGAAATCAAAGACCTGTGCGGCTGGCTGCGCCTGCTGACCAACAACGACGACGACCCGGCGTTCATGCGCGCCGTGACAACGCCCAAGCGCGGCATCGGCCACGTCACCTTGCAAGCCCTTGGCAACTTTGGCAGCCTGTACAAGCTCAGCCTGTTTGAGTCCTTGTTCAGCAACTCGCTGGCCACGGTGCTGCCGGCCAAGGCTGTGGGTTCGCTGCAAGAGTTTGGCCGTTACATGAATGACCTGGAGCACCGCGCCAGACACACCGTGGGCGCGCAAGACGCTCGCGTTTTTTTGAACGACTGGCTGAAAGACATCGACTACGAAAAACATTTGTACGACGCCGAAGACAGCGAGAAAGTCGCCGCTGCGCGTTGGACCAATGTGATGGATTTTTGCGACTGGATGGCGCAGC
>CANFZL010000126.1 GCA_947451205.1 Comamonadaceae bacterium | reverse complement strand
TGGAGGGGATTCAGCAGGTCAGGCTCTATGCCGGCTTTCAGGCAGCGCACGGCTTCAGAAAGCATTTCGTTGTACAGCTGAAATCCCACTTCGAGCATGTTGCCGGACTGGTTTTCACCGAGCACTTCGCCCGCGCCGCGAATCTCCAGGTCGTGCATGGCCAGGTAAAAACCAGAGCCAAGTTCTTCCATTTGCTGAATCGCGTCGAGGCGCTGGCTGGCTTGTTTGGTCAGGCCTTCAAGGTCAGGCACCATCAGGTAGGCATAGGCTTGGTGATGACTGCGACCGACGCGGCCGCGCAGCTGGTGCAGCTGTGCCAGACCGAACTTGTCAGCGCGTGCCATGACGATGGTGTTGGCGGTCGGCACGTCGATGCCAGTCTCGATGATGGTCGAGCACAGCAGCAGGTTGTAGCGTTGCGCGACAAAATCTTTCATGACCTTTTCGAGTTCGCGCTCGGGCATCTGTCCGTGCGCCACGGCGATACGCGCTTCGGGCAGCAAGGCTTCTAGCTTCTCGCGCCGGTTCTGGATGGTGTCGACTTCGTTGTGTAAAAAGTAAACCTGACCACCGCGTTTGAGTTCGCGCAACACGGCTTCCCGAATCACGCCATTGCTTTCGCTGCGCACAAAGGTTTTGATGGCCAGGCGCCTCTGTGGTGCGGTAGCGATCACGCTCAGGTCGCGCAGGCCTTCGAGGGCCATGCCCAGCGTCCGCGGAATCGGCGTGGCAGTCATGGTCAGCACGTCGACCTCGGCACGGAACGCCTTCATGGTCTCTTTGTGGCGAACGCCAAAACGATGCTCTTCGTCGATGATGAGCAAGCCCAAGCGCTGGAACTTGGCGTCCTTGCTTAGAAGCTTGTGCGTGCCGACAACGATGTCTACCGTGCCGTCAGCAATGCCCTTCATGGCGGCGGTGATTTCTTTTGCCGACCGAAAACGGCTCATCTCGGCTACCTTCACCGGCCACTTAGAAAAGCGATCGACCAGCGTTTGGTAATGCTGCTCCGCCAACAGTGTGGTCGGTGCCAGCAGGGCCACTTGTTTGCCGCCGGTGATGGCGATGAAGGCAGCGCGCAATGCCACTTCGGTTTTGCCAAAACCGACGTCGCCGCAAATCAACCGGTCCATTGGGCGCGGGCTGATCATGTCTTGAATCACCGCGTGAATGGCGGCGCGCTGGTCAGCGGTTTCTTCAAAGCCGAAGTCGTTGGCGAAGGTCTCGTAGTCGTTGGGCGAGTAGCGGAACGCATGGCCTTCGCGGGCGGCCCGGCGGGCGTAAATATTCAGCAGTTCGGCGGCAGAATCGCGTACCTGCTCGGCGGCGCGGCGTTTGGCTTTTTCCCATTGACCGCTGCCAAGTCGGTGCAGCGGTGCTTCGTCGGCACTGACGCCGGTGTAGCGGCTGATCTGGTGCAACTGGCCGACCGGCACATACAGCGTGGCGTCGTCGGCATACTGCAGGTGCAAAAATTCGCTGGGCCCTTGACCCAAATCCATGTTGATGAGGCCTTTGTAGCGGCCAATGCCGTGCGCGCTGTGAACCACCGGGTCTCCGACGTTGAGTTCGGACAGGTCTTTGATCAGCGCTTCAACATCGCTGACTTGTTCTTGCTTTTTGTTGCGGCGGCGAATGGTCACGCCGGCGGCAAAGAGCTCCGTCTCGGTGATGAAGTCGATGGCCTCTTCGGGCCAGTTGAAGCCTTCGGCGAGCGCAGCGGTGGCGATGCCCAGCTTTTCGGGGCTGGTTTGAAAATCTTCGAGCGAGTCAAAGGCGGGTGGGCTGACGCTGCTGGCGCGCAAAAAGTCGAGCAGACTTTCACGACGGCCATCGCTTTCAGCGAGGATCAGGACGCGGTGCGCCGTGCTGGCGATGTGCTTTTTGAGTTGGCCTAGCGGGTCTTCTGCGCCGCGGACCACGGCCATGGCAGGCAGCTTTTGAAAGTGCGCGCTGTCGGCCACATCGGACACCGAAGCCCGCAAGGCGAGTTGCGGGTAATGGTTGGCGCGGGTGTAGAACTCTTCAATGCTCAGGAACAAAGATTCAGGTGGAAGCGCCGGCCTTTCGGGCACGCCTTGCACCAAGCGGTAACGGTCTTTGGTGTCTTGCCAGAAGCGTTGAAACGCGGGTTCCAAGTCACCATGCAGAACGATAGTCGCGTCTTCAGGGCGGCTGCCGAGGTAGTCAAAGACGGTGGCGGTTTCTTCAAAAAACAGCGGCAAGTAATACTCTATGCCGGCCGTGGCCACGCCATTGCCCATGTCTTTGTAGATGCGGCTTTTGGTCGGATCACCGTCGAGCAGCTCACGCCAGCGGCTTCTGAATTTGGCACGGGCGTCATCGTCCATCGGAAACTCACGGCCCGGCAGCAGCCGCACTTCAGGCACCGGGTACAAACTTCGCTGGCTGTCCGGGTCAAAGGTGCGGATCGAGTCGACTTCGTCGTCAAACAAATCAACGCGGTAAGGCACCAATGAGCCCATTGGGAAGAGGTCAATCAGGCCGCCGCGCACAGCGTATTCGCCGGGGCTCACCACCTGCGTGACATGGCTGTAGCCGGCCAGCGTCAGCTGCGCCTTCAGCTTGGCTTCGTCGAGTTTTTGTTTGACCTTGAACTCAAAGGTGTAGCCAGCCAAAAAGCTCGGTGGCGCTAGCCGGTACAGCGCGGTGGTGGCGGGCACGATCACCAGGTCAGCACCGGTTTCTTTGTCGCGCTGGCTGATGCGCCAGAGCGTCGCCAGCCGCTCGCTGATCAAATCTTGGTGGGGTGAAAAAGCGTCGTAAGGCAGGGTTTCCCAGTCAGGAAACAGCACACAACGCAGTTCAGGCGCAAAAAACACCAGCTCGTCCAGCAAGCGCTGGGCTGTGGTGGCGTCCGGCGTGATGATGGCCGTTAGTTTGCCCTGCGCTTTTTCGCGCAGGCCAAGCCGGGCAAGCAGCAGTGCGTCGGCCGAGCCGACAGGTTGGGGCAGCGTGAAACGTTTGCCTGGGGCGAGTTTGGGTAAATCCATGGGTACTCAGTCACACTGGAAGCAGGGCAGAAAGCGGCGGAAACGCCAAACATCCCCAAACGGATGGATGGGGGTGCAACAGTGATTTTAGAATCTATGATGAACTCATGAGCGAGAACGCAGAAAAATCCCGAAATTCCCCCAGCTTTCAAGATGTCGAGTCCTCTGCGCGGGTCTTCGTCTTGATTCCGTGTGCCGGGCAGGGCGCTCGTGCCGGCTTGCCCGGCACTCATGGCGTTGTCGGTTTGCCCAAGCAATACCAGCCGATCGCTGGCACACCGATGATCATCCACACGGTCGAGGCCTTTCGGGCGCTCGGGCCTGAACTGGCCGGGTTGTGGCTGGTGATTTCGCCAGACGACAACGCCCTCGAAGACGTCTTTCCGGGCTTTAACGCTGAGGGTGAATATCTTTTGCGGGCAGGGGGCGCGACCCGTGCTGCCACGGTGCAAAACGGCCTTCAGGCGTTGCTGGCAACGCCTGGCGCTGCGAAAGCCAACGACTGGGTGTTGGTGCATGACGCAGCGCGCTGCCTGATCACCCCTGCGCAAATTCAGGCCTTGATCAGCAGCTGCCGGGGGGACGCTGTCGGCGGTTTGTTGGCCCAGCCCTTGGCCGACACGCTCAAGTCTGAACAACAGGACGCGAACGGTGCGCGGGTCAGCGCTACCTTGGACCGTGCCGGTAAATGGTTGGCGCAGACGCCGCAGATGTTTCGCATCGGTGCCTTGCTACAGGCGCTGAAGCAGGCCGCGCTAATCGGACTTGCTGTCACCGACGAGTCAAGTGCGATGGAAGCGCAAGGCATGTCGCCCAAACTGGTGCGCGGCAGCGCCCTCAATCTGAAGATCACCTATCCTGAAGACTTCGCCTTGGCTGAAGCTATCTTGCTGAGCCGGCAAGGCTGATTCAAACCGCATCTGAACATTGACAACATGACACTGCCTGAAACTGCTTCAACAACAACCGCTTCAGTTCCGCGTTTCCGTATTGGCGAAGGCTGGGACACCCATGCGCTGGTGGCCGGTCGCCCACTCGTCATCGGCGGTGTGCATGTGCCTTACGAGCGGGGTCTGTTGGGGCATTCGGATGCCGATGTGCTGTTGCACGCCATCACCGATGCGCTACTGGGCGCTGCCGCCTTGGGCGACATCGGTCGGCATTTTCCGGACACTGATGCTCAATTCAAGGGTGCTGATTCCATCGTCTTGTTGGTCGAAGCAGCCCGGCGTGTCCGTGAAAAAGGCTGGTTGATTGGCAATATCGACAGCACCGTGATCGCCCAAGCACCTAAGCTCGCGCCACACATCCCGGCCATGCAGCGCAGCATTGCCGCTGCGCTAGGCTTGGCGTTTGATCAAGTGAATGTCAAAGCCAAGACGGCCGAAAAAATGGGGCCGGTCGGCGAAGGTTTGAGCATGGAGGCGAGGGCGGTTGTCTTGCTGGTCAGCCCTGGCGCAATTTGATGTGCGCGGCTAGCCCGCCTGTGTCTGAATTAGCGAGTGAAAAGGTGCCCCCCATGTTGGCGATAGTTTTTTCGACGATGGCCAATCCCAATCCAGCGCCAGTGGCTGATGTTCGCGCAGCATCACCGCGATAAAACGGCCGCGTTAACTTGCGCAAGCTGTCTTCTGGCACGCCAACGCCATGGTCTAGAATTTTCAACAGCACCCAAGGACCGCTTGTTTTTGCGGTAATTTCTACGGTGGCGAAGGACGTGCCTGGGCTTTTCCCATAACGGCGAGCATTTTCCAGTAAGTTGGTGATGGCGCGTAAAAGCTCCACCTTGTCCGCTTTGACTGTCATGTATTGCGGGATCTGCACAGTAACGTGCAAATCTTTGTTCTCAGACAGGGCGTACAAAGCAGATTCAACTATTTCATCCAGCTGAACGGATTCAAGTTGAGTTTGATCTGGCCTAGCGTAATCCATGAATTTGTTAATGATGGCGTCGAGTTGGCTGATGTCGGCGGCCATGTGGGCGCGGGCACTTTCGTCGCTCACGCTCATTTCGGTTTCTAGCCGCAGACGGGCCAGTGGTGTGCGCAGATCATGCGAAATACCAGCCATCATGATGGCGCGGTCAGCCTCCATTTTTGACAGTTGTTCCGCCATTCGGTTAAAGCCGATATTGACTTCACGGATCTCACTGGTAGTTGCTTTTTCGTCGAGCAAACTGGCGTCGAAGTCCCCTTCACGCATGCGACTTGTGGCGTAAGAAAGTTGCTTCAGCGGTCGGTTGATCAGCCCCGCAATAAATGCTGCGCCAGCCAGAGACAGCACTGCCGCAGTGGTCAGCCAAATGGCCCAAGTGCTGGTGCGTGCGGGGCCGACTCGTTCTAGATCAGTTTGCAGCCAATAGGATTCTTCCTCAATGTGAAAGCCGACCCACAGTCCGGGTTGCCCATTGACCGATCTCGCCACCACGGTGCTGCTGCCCATGCGCTTGTAGAGCTCTTCACTGATGCGCAGACTCAGCGGATCCGTTCCCAGCGGTATGTAGCGGTCACTGGATTTGAGCGGTGAAATACGCACACCCTCTAGTTCTGCAAGTGTTTTGATCAGTGAAACGCGTGCTATGGCATCGGCGTATCGAAGCCCCGCATGACTGAGGTTAACCAAGGACGCAATTTGTTGTGCGTTTTGTATCGCTCGAGGTTCGGATTCGAGGGAACTGAAGGTTTGCAGCCACGTCACGATTGAAACCAGCAACAGCAAAGCTAAAAAGAAAAACGTTCGCCAAAACAAGCTGACGCCAGGCTTTGAAAAAGCGTCTAGCGGCACAGGTGTGTAGTCCAGATAGCTCTGGTGCGGCATGCTCATTTTGGAATCAGACAGGTCAGGATATTAGATAAAACAAAATGGCCATTGTGCCGCTTAAGTATTATCAAATCGATGCAGGCGGGTTAGAGCCGCCTCAGGCTGACACAGTCAGTTCGTGCCGTCCGGTACAAATACATAGCCAACGCCCCATACAGTCTGGATGTAGCGTGGCACTGCAGCGTCGATTTCAATCAGCTTACGCAGGCGTGACACTTGTACATCAAGACTTCTGTCAAAAGGCTCGAACTCGCGTCCGCGTGCCATCTGCGCGAGCTTTTCACGCGAAAGCGGTTGGCGCGGATGACGCACCAAGGTTTTTAGCATGGCGAATTCGCCTGTGGTCAGCGGTAATTCTTCGCCATTTTTGTGCAATGTCCGTAGTCCCATGTCAAAGGAAAAAGGCCCGAACTTAATCAGTTCCTGATCGGACGACGGCGCCCCGGGGACTTCTACAGCCGGCCGACGGCGCAGCACCGCATGTATGCGGGCCAGCAGTTCACGCGGATTGAAGGGCTTGGCGAGGTAGTCGTCTGCACCTACTTCCAAGCCGACGATGCGGTCTACGTCTTCGCCTTTGGCAGTCAGCATGATGATAGGTGTGCGGTCGTTGGCTGCGCGCAAGCGCCGGCAGATTGACAAGCCGTCCTCTCCAGGCATCATCAAGTCCAGCACGATGAGATCGACTGCGTCGCGCATCATGATGCGGTTCAGCGCCTTGCTGTCTTCGGCCAGAATAATTTCGAAGCCTTCCTGAGTCAGATAGCGACGCAGCAGATCACGAATTCGTGCATCGTCATCAAGGATCAAAATTTTATCGGCGCGTGAGTTGAGTTGGGACATGGTGCTCAATATTCAATATGTAACAAAGCCGATTCTGAGGGTTCAAAAGGCAATTTGTCGCATTTTTTGGACACCCTTGACACTTATTTACATAAGTTGCAAGGGTAAGTGTGGTCAAGCGCAAAAAATCCTGCCGCCTGATAAAAAGCGGCAGGATTCAAGCCCCATCTTTCGTTGTTAAATTCAAGATAGATCAGAACCGGTACTTGAAACCCACAGATGTGGTGTTGACGTGGTCGCTGCTACCTGCCAAATCCATATTCGCCTGCTCCCATTGCAGTACAGCCGCAAGCTGACGTGTGATGTCGAAGTTCAGACCCAAGCCGTAGGTTGCGCCCCAGCCGTTGTCATTGATCACACTGGATGCACTCGTTACCTTAGTGCGCGTGTACATGGTTCCCAGCTTGGCAAAAGCACTGAATGATTCACTCAATGGCACCACGCCGACCGCCTTGACGCTGAAGCCGTTGGCATTCACAGAATTGCCAGGGCGGTTAATTTTGCCGAAATCAGTCAAGCCGATCTCCAGACCGAAATTTTTGTTCCACATCCCGCCCGCGTAAATTTCATAGGCGGTGGAGTTATCCCCTTGTCGGAGATCTGTACTGCCGCCATTCAAACCAATGTAACGTTGGCCCGCAGTGGGTGCCCAATTAGAACTTGACATGCCAGTCGATGTGCCAGTGCCTTGGGCATGAGCTGTCAGACCCAAGCCAAAAACCGCAACGGCCAAGACAATGCCTGAAAGTTTGGGTATGTTGTTCACGGTGACTCCTAAAAGAATTAGCTGATGAAATTGAGCTGGTGTTTTTGAGTGATGTTTTATTGTCATGATTTAAATATCGCAAGCGTGTCGGCGGCAGGGGAGTGGCCATGTAGGACAAACGTCCTCATGTTGTGTTTGAGCGGGTTATCTACAATTTAGTCACAGGGCGCAGGCCACAATAGACTCATGACTTCCTTCATTTGTTATCTTCCCGGCAGCAGCTCTTTGGTGTTGGATTCACCGCACAGCGGGACAGATTACCCAGCCGATTTTGCTTTTGCCTGCAGCTTGGAGGCTCTGCGTAGCGCTGAAGACACCCACGTCGACAAGCTCTACGACTTCGCACCCGGACTCGGTGTGCACTGGGTTGAAGCGACGTTTCCGCGCAGCTACTTGGATGCCAACCGCGACACGACTGAGATCGATGTCAGCCTGCTCG
>CANFZL010000125.1 GCA_947451205.1 Comamonadaceae bacterium | reverse complement strand
TCGCGCTTGCCGCGTCCGCTATCGGCTTTGAGCCACAAACTTAACGTCTCGCTGTACGCGTCCAGTTTGCTCACGACCACGCGTGCCGGGTATTTGGGCTCGACCATCTCGGGGTCGCGAAGCCACGACCTGACGGTGTTGCGGGACATGCCCGTTTGTCTGCAAATCTCTTTGATCGACTGTTTGTCCCGAAAGTACAAACGCCTTATCTTTGCTAATGTTCCCACTTTGATCACTCCTGTCTCCTGTGCATAACTGGGCATGCACAGACTTTCTAACAGGGGTCAAATTTCAATGAAAAAATTCGGTCCTAAGGGGTCAATTCTGGGTGGAATTCAACAAATAGTGAAAGCCGAGCTGGTACTGCGCGCCAGCATGCCCTTGAGCTGCAGCCAACAGGTTCCACTTCATAGCGGCTTTAATGTCGTATTCCGCGCCAAACCATAACCCGTAAACAACACCAAGGCCGGCCTGCGCGGAAGCATCGCCCTGTTCTGCGGCGAGAGTCCACCACTTAACCCTCTCAGCAGCGTCCATCACTACGCCTTGCCCCAAACCATACATCGTGCCGAGCATGTACTGAGCGTGAGCATCTCCTTTAACTGCTAAAGGTCGCAGGATATTTATGGATTTGGCATAGTCTTCACGTTCATGTGCAGCGACGGCATCATCAAACGGCAATGCCCAAGCCGGATGCTGCATGAACAATGAAACAAGACATAACAGCAATAGTTGCTTCATCACTCCCCCTTTAACACTACAAAATCTAACGCTGGTCAATTGTCAGGTTTCTATTGCCCTCGTTGAACCAGCTCAGTTGCCCCATTATTTCATCTGCTTTTTTCTAGTGGTTGCTTTATTTACTACTTTTTTCATCGTTATGCTTTACTGATTACTTCGAACACCCGCTCCAAACGCTATTCCAAAAATCTGTCGCTCAATTGACAGCCGTCCCAGCAGCGCCAGATGCTCGCTTAGTCAAGCGCTTATCAAGGACGACTCAGCATTGACCTTCACGCCCTCAAGCAGTGCCATTCGTTTGCCAAACGGAGAGAAGCCGCACAGATTCAAACCTTCGTCCGTCGCCGATAAAGTGGTTGTTAACATGTGCGGCTCCACTGCTCTGACGTTCACACCAACTCACCGCGGGATGTGCTCGCAGTGCCTTCAAGACCTCCACCAGTGCGGCGGCTTCCTTGCTGTCACTGCGCTTTGGTATCTGTTGCTCCAGTCCGAATAAATCAGTCATTGCAACCCGCGCCGAAAATTCACCGAACCTACCTCCCCTATGTATAGGGGGAGGAGGATTTCGGTTACGGAATTCACCGAAAACGAAGAAAACGGCGGATTTCGGTTATCTAGACAATCCACAGAAACCCCTCATTCAGGCCCAGCACGCCACGCGCAACCAGCCCCGTGATTGCTTCTCTGGCGCGGGTAGCTCTGCGGTCAGTCTGGCAAGTCAGAGCCGAACCACCACGACTTACAGCGGCTTCAAGTTCAATGCAAGGGCGCATCGCTGGCGCACCTGCCTTTCCAGATATGCCATCTTTGAAAAGTCCACGAATGGCGTTGTAAACAAGGATTTGATTTCCACCTTGGGGCACTTTGACGCGCTTCACATCATCAGCCCGTGTATCGACTTGCACTGTGCAACTCGTCACCGGCTCGTCGTACTCGTCAACTCCTAGCGTTTCAACTTTCAGTCGAAAAGGTTGGGCGTCACCGTCTGCACCATCCTTTGATTTCGCCACCCGCCATTCACGGTTGTCACCATCGCGTGAGACTTCGACCGCAGCATCCAGCGCAGCGAATAAGCTGCTATGCCCACGCAGTCCCTTTGTCGAGTCCTTGCCCGTGTGGTGAACCAGTACAACCAGCCCACCGATAAGGCTTTGCAGTAGCTTGGCGGCGCTCAATATCTCGCCCATGTCCTTGCTTGAGTTTTCGTCAGCAGTCGGGGCGGCTCTGTTGAGCGTGTCGAGAAACACCACAGCACCAGCAGGAACCACGGCGGCAAGGTCGGCCAAGTCTTTCGGCTCGGTCAACTTAAACGGCTGCATCATCATTTGCAAGGCATCGGGCAGCTTGCGGCCTTTGTCGGCCTCCCATGCTTGGGCGCGTAGCTTGAAGCCTGCCTCCCCTTCCAGTGCGGCATACACCACGGGCGCAGCTTCTACACGGCAATCGAACCAGTGTGAACCCTCAGCAATCGCAGCCGCCATGTCCAGCGCTAGGAATGATTTACCGCTGGCACTCGGGCCATACAGTCCGGCCAAGCCATCAGCAGGCAGCACGCCACGCACACGCCATTTAAGCGGCGGTAATGCGCGAAGGTCTTCACTGTTGAGCAGCTTGTAACGCGGTTCAGGTTTGGGCGGCTCTGTCGCGCCATCCAGAATCGCGGTAAGCGCATCGCCTCCATCGCGTTGCTTTAAATCGTTGGCGTCGAAGTTGTTGGCTTCACCGGGAGGCATGGCGGCAATACTTGCTCCAACATCAGCGGCTATCTTTTCAGCGTCCAATTCTTTGCCACTGTCAGGCCACAAAATCAGCTTTGCGGTTGGGGCTTGCTTTCGCATGGCCTCGGCAACCCGGCGCACGTTGCCCCAGCCAAAGCAAACAACGGCGCGCTGACCGGTTGCTTGCCATACAGCCCAAGCAGCGCCGATACCCTCGCACAAATGAGCAGGCCCATCCTTCGGGCCAACGCTGAAAGTCGCACCGGCCATGCTTGCACCGGATAAGTTAACTTTCTTTCCAGCATTAGGCGGCGGGATAAATTGCGCGCTCTGCATCTCACCGTCTGGCGCATAGGCAGGAACAATCAGGTAACCCGCCATGCTCTGTCCGGCAATCCATAAGGCGTCACCAGTAGGCACGACTCGCAGGCTCTCCAGCGGCACGCCTTGGGCTTGTTTTGCGGCAATGTAGCCATGCTCGTTCGATGCGGGTTCGCAGCGGTTCCACACTTCGTCAGCACTCATGCCTGTCGGGGGCTTGCGCGGTTGTTCTATTGGACGGTTCTTTGCTGGCGCTGCTCGCTGTGGCTTGTCGCCTGCCATGCGCCATCCACCTAAATCTGCGGCCATTTTGTAAAGCGTGCCTTCCCCAACACCTTTACCCTGTTTGAAAGAGCGCCATGTGCTGCGGGCATCGTGTTCGTCATAGTTGCCAGCCCCCGAACTCCAGTCATTGAAAGCGTCGAAGTCGAGTCCGGCAGACTGTGCAGCCATGCCAGCACGTACCCATTCATCACGCGGCAGGTCAGGCGGTATCGCGTGAAGCGCATCACTGGCGCGAATCAAGTTATGCAACATGATTGGCCTTTCCGTTCATCGCTAAGGCTTGAGCTGTGTACTTCCCGTCCAGCCGGTAAAGGGCAATTACGCGGTCGGGGTAATGTGCCGTGGGACTTGGAATATCGATGGTTTCCACCGGCCAGCCAAGCGTGCGAAGCGTGAACACTACCGCACCCAGTCGCCAGCTTTGCGTGCTGTCTTCGAAATCGGGATGGTCAATCATTCGGCCATCCATCAGCATGCCTAATGCACGGTCGGCTAGGGTTCCTCTGGTAGGCCTAGTGGGGGAGAATGGTGGCGGCGGTAAAAACGAAAGTTGCTCGCCAGCCCCGGATGCCTGCAAAGTAGTCGGGGCTTTTTTCATGTCGTGACTCCCAGCAAACGGCGCACATCCTCAGTTTTCCAGTGAAGGCGTGAGCCAACTCGGATAGGACGGATAGGCCCGTTCTCTTTGCAGCTGTACACGCGCATAGTCTGAACGGCGAGCCTTAAATGGAATGCAGCTGCGGCAGTATCTAGCGTTGGACGGGTTTCCAGTTCTAGTGGTGTGAACTGTTGCGGGGCTAGCATCGCGTTGATGCTTGGGAGGGGTGCGGTTTTCATAATGGGTGTTTCCATAAAAGCATCGCCAATTAATGCGAAGCAGCACCACAAAACGCGGTGCATGGATACCCATTCTTTTCATATCCGGCCAGCGGACAAACTCCGGTAATAGTCCGGTGAAACTCCGGTAATAAACCGGTAAGTCAGCCCTCTAGCGTGTGCTTTTTCCCTACTAAATTGAGCATAGAGTTAGCTAGCGCTTGCTGCTTTTCTTTCGTGCGTTTGCCCCGTTGGTCTGCCCAATTCAGCGCGGCGTCTACAAACCATTCCCCATGTCCGGGCGCTTTAGCGGCTTTCGATAACCCGTTTTCGCTTGAGCTATGAAAGTCACTTTTTATCGTGCCCCACTCATGGGCATGCTTGTCTATCAGTGCGGCCTTTTTCATAACCCATCCCTTATCAACCTTTTCTGTCTTGGGAGGCTCAACCAATGAGACTAAAGCCACCGGAGAAGCCGTCGCCGTGGTCTGTGCTTGCGCTGATTCCACTGCAAGTCTGAATCCGTCATGTACCTTGATGTGAAAATCATCGCGTTTCTTTTCGTCTAATTTCCGCTCATCGGCCCAAGCGAGCCATTCGTTGGGTGTTGCTGATTCCTTTCCTGCTCTCTCTGCGAGTCGTTGAATCATTGCAGCCTGCTTGCAGGGCTTGCTCTGGTCGTTATTATTTGGGCGACTCTCAAGGCTCTTGAAACGGTCAGGGTCAAGCCCACTCATTAACCGTGCGGCCTCGGCAGTGGTCAACCTAGGTAATTCATGAATCCAATAGCGCCAGTCAATAGGGACGTCATTGTTGACGGACTCAGCGAAGGCTGCGGAAAATTCACGGTCAGCAAGACTTTTTTCTTTGTCAGTTGCTTGCGTGGCGGTAGGCTCAGGTAAAGCCATTGCCACAAATTCGGGAGGCAAGTCGGTAATATTCAACTTCACGGCCCATGCAGCAAACTTTGAGAGCGATACCGGACTCATGGGTTGATTCGCATAACGCTGTTCAAGTAGGAGGCTGCCAGCATCAACATGCGATAAAGCAATCTTCATGCGCTTGATTAATACATCGTTGGCCTTGGTAACACAATCAGGATTGACACTCACCGAGAGCGCTACGGCTTGCTGTAACTCAACGATTGGCATCAGTTGCCAGTGAGCCCAGTTAATGGCCTCTGGCTTCTTTGGCGAAATGTAGCTTGAACCTCGCAGGGGGGTAATTGGTGGCGGGGCCTTGCTCACGCGAATTGGCTTGCTGTTGGGTTTGTCTGTCATGGTCGCACCCTTTCAAATTGCTTTTCATTAGGAGCCCTAGCCTGTCGGTGAAAGAGTCCGACTTTTCGCCA
Source organism: Comamonadaceae bacterium (assembly GCA_947451205.1). GTDB lineage: Bacteria > Pseudomonadota > Gammaproteobacteria > Burkholderiales > Burkholderiaceae_C > Polaromonas. The sequence continues at coordinate 2,648 of CANFZL010000125.1, read as the reverse complement.
ACGGTAATTAGTCGCAGGCTAGGCAAGGGCAAAAAATGTCTTATGCGGCCACTGTTTCCAGATGGACAACCGCGCGCGCCTACCGGACTCCAAGCGGTTGACCACGCTCTGAATGGTGCCCATGCGCCCGGCAACTTCGCCTTAAATTAAACCGGCGCTACTTCTGGCTGCAATGAGTTCGCAGGCCATCTCGAACTCATTGGCAATGGCGTCGTATTCGCTGCGCGTCTTGGGGTCTGCCAGCAGTCCGGCTTTGAGTGTTCTCATGTCATTACCTGAATTTTCACAGTCTGGCTACTTTGCAATTTAGCCAGCCAACGATTCCGGCACAGCCATGCGCTTGATGCGCTTGCGGTCTTTGGCGGTCTGGCGTGCTGTCCATAAATCCCGCTGGGTTTGCAGTGCCAGCCAGTAGCCCGCTGTCGTGCCCAAGGCTTCAGACAAGCGCAAATCCATATCGGCGGAGACGGCTGCATGGCCATGCAGCACGCGCGACAACATCACGCGGCTGATACCGATATAGGCAGCGAAGCCGGTCACGCTGACGCTCAGGTCATCCAGCCAGCCGGTCAGCAGTTCTCCCGGATGTGCGGGGTTGTGCATGGTCATGATGTGCCTCTCAGTGGTAATCCAAATAATCCAGCAATTCAACGTCCGCACCGACAAACCGGAAAGCCAGTCGCCAATTGGCTTGCACGGTGACGGCATAAAACCCGGCACGGTCGCCAGACAAGCCATGCAGGCGCCACGACGGACGGCTCAGGTCTTGCGGCGCACTGGCAACGCTCAGAGCGGTCAGCAACTCGCGCAGGCGCTTAGCATGGATGGGTTGAATACCTGCCATGCGGCCAGTCTTGAAGTACGCTTCAAGGCCTTTGTGTCGGAATGACAGAATCATAAACTGTTAAGCCTTGATTTACAAGTCAGTGATTTATTACACGAAGAGCACCGGGTGCGACCTTGGCGTCGAACGCAACCCCTGCCTGCTCAAGAATGTGCGCTTCAATTTGAGCGAGGTATGGCCTCAGAGCATCAATGGAACGCGGCCGGTAACCCTCGGCAATTGAATCGGGTGAATGACCCATCACTTGTGCAATCGCACCTGCCGGTGCACCGGCAGCTTCACCCAGCAGAGAGAAAGAACGACGCAAACCGTGAATGGTCAGCGTCACGACGCCAGCGTGTTTATTCACCTTGCTAAAATTGGAACGAGGCTCCTCGATATGCCCACTGGCAGACTTGGCGGCGAACACGAACGGGTTTGCTTTGCCGTCTTCGTTCGTCACTCGCGGCAGGGTAACAAGCATGTGCGCCAAATACGGCGACAGCGGAATAATCCGGGTGTCGTTCACCTTGTCGGCCAGTGTCAGGCGGCTCCACCTGAAATCCACATCCTCCCAGCGCAGCCCGGCCATTTCCTCACGGCGTGCGCCAGTCAGCACCAGCGCCTTCAAGTAGGTGGCAATCGTGCGATTCCCAAGCATGTCAGCACCAGCGAACCAGCCGGGCAACTGCGCCACCTCTAGGCAGTCTTTGCGCTTGTTCGCCTTGGTGCTGGGTAGCGAGTCGAGAATCGCAGGGGCGCTTCCTGCGGCGCGGTTCACAAGGCCTCGGTATTCTGGTTTGCTTGCAGCCCAACGCAGAAACCCGCGAAACATCATCAAGGCTCTTGCGGCATAGTCCGGCCCCTTCTTCGCTTCGTCGTCGTGCCACGCTTTTAATGTGTCTTCGTTTATCTGGGTTAACGGCATCACCATCAGCGGGTACAGCGGCCCCACTCGCGTAACGCCCTGCCCTCGCACTTTCTTAACGCCACCGGGCGACGACATTAGGAGGATGTCGGCACGATAGCGCGGCTTCCATGCCGGGCGGCGCTTAGGCTTGCCCTCTGCTAGGTACTGTGCCCACAGGTCGCCCACGGTCAGGGCTTGGGCCTTGTCAGTCGCTGCCTTCGCAGCTTTGGCGGAAGCTTGCTGGCGCTCTCCTTCTCGTGGGTCAACACCCTTTTCGGTCAACCCTCGCAGGCGGTGGGCTTCCTCTTTGGCATCGCCAATCGACACAGCAGGCCAGCCACCCAGCGCACGGGTAAAAAGCTTTCCCTTGACGCGGGTTTCAAACTGCCATGCCTTGCCCCCTGCCTTGGTCACTCTCAGGCGCAATCCCTTTTTGTCGGCATCACGCACCAAAACGAACGGTAAGTCAGCGGGGCAGGTAGCACGTTCCAGTAGGCCATGCGTCAGCTCATGGGCGACGGTGTAGTCAATCGCTGCGGTCTTGCTTGGTCGTGCCATGTTGAACCCACTTGTTTATTTACAGACTATTTACAGACTGAAATACTCAATTTAAGACAATATTAATCAACATGATGACTGGCTGCCCATACAGCACATATGATGTAAGTTGTTGATTTGTATGTATTCTACTACTTCAATCAACATGGGGAAATACAGTTACTTCATCATTCGTAAGGAGAAGGTCGTCAGTTCGACTCCGACAAGTGCACCAATCAACATCAAGGTTTGTTGCTATTCATTTAGCAGCAAACCTTTTTTGTTTGGGGGGTCATACCTGCGCCGTACCGCCCGCATCCAAATGCGGCCAACAGCACGGTTGATATCGAGATGTTTGGTCACTTTTGTCACCATCAC
>CANFZL010000124.1 GCA_947451205.1 Comamonadaceae bacterium | reverse complement strand
TGCGTGTGTATCGTTCCCTTGACGCCTTAGTCGGCACAGATAACCAGAATCGAATTGCTTGGATGCGCAGTCCCAACACGGCCTTGGGTGGCGTACCAGCCGTTTTGATCGAACGTCCCGGCGGCTTGGTGGCAACTCTTAATTACTTGGATGGCATGCGGGCACCTGCATGAGCGGTGCCGGCTGGAGTCAAGACTGGTTTGATGGCGGTTGACATGGTGAGCAGTGACTCACAGCACCAAACTTGGCAATGCAATGCGAATCGAACCTCAGTCATGATGCAGCACGGTTCCGAGTGCTTTGTCTGGAATTTTTAGCGATCAGTGAAAGTGCTCGCGCTACAAAGGTGTGCTAAAAATAAGGCTGATCAACTGGTGGTGTAGAGGTGCGTCGAGTATGGCCCACTCTGCAATTCGTACCCGTGCAAACGATGGCAGGTCAAGCCAACAAGCGTTGCCTTATCTCCACCGGGTCCAAAACCTGAAGCGGCAAAGTGCCGCCCCCCGGTACGCCCACTTGAGTAGCGTTCAGCAGCATCGATACCATGACGTAGGTGCCAGACAACACTGTCAGATCAATCACCGCCTGCTCGCCCATCTTGGCAACTGCTTCTTGCCAAAGCGCGTCTGGCACCCCGTGGTTCAGACTCAATTGAACGCAGTAGTCATAAACGAGCCGTTCGTCGTCTTGCATCTCGGTGGGCCTGCGGCAATCGCGCAAGTCTTCCATCACGGCCTCCGACAAGCCCGCCTTGCGTGCAATGGCAGCATGCGCCCACCACTCGTACTGGGCATTGGAAATACGCGCTTGGATCAAGATGGCGAACTCGTTCAAACGCTTGTTGACGGACGTTTTGAAGCGCAGGTAATCCAGAAAGTCAAAGCAACGTCGCGCCATGTCGGGGCTGCGCAAGAGCGCGCTGTAAGGCCCGCCCAAACCAGCACTTGACACTTTCAAAATATCGTCAGCCAGCGGTTTCACCGCATCGGGCAAGGCGTCGTAAGAGATAGAGGTGAGTCGTTCATTCACGCCTGAATAGTAGCGCGCTTGGGCAGATGTCAAAGTGTAGGCAAGCAACGCAGCCCCCAATTGAAGGACATTCCCACCATGGAGGAGATTGGCTTCAAGGGCTTTGATGCGATGCAGTGGTATGGCTCGGTCGGTCCTGCTGGCATGCCTGTGGCGGTGGTGCAGCGCCTCAACGAAGCACAAGCACGCGGGTGAAGCCGTAGAACCTTGGCCGATGACGCCCAAACAATTTGGCCAATACATCCGTGCGGAAGTCGAGCGCTGGACAGTACTCGCTAAGGCGCGTGGGATCCGTCTGGAAGAGTGATCGCGACCACGCTGGCGTTGGTTCGACGGGCGGTCGTATGAAAATTTGTGAATGACAATCAGTTGGTAGCGACTTAAAAAAGACAGACGGACGCATGGCCAAAGTAACTGAATCAATCTCAACAGCATCACTTGCAGAATTTCCGTCGCAGGTGAGTTTTGGGCAGGCCTTTTGGTTCTGGCTCAAGCTCGGTTTCATCAGCTTTGGCGGACCCGCTGGACAAATTGCCATCATGCATGAAGAGTTGGTGGTGCGTCGTCGTTGGATCTCTGAAAAACGCTTCCTGCATGCGCTCAATTACTGCATGGTATTGCCCGGCCCAGAAGCGCAGCAATTGGCGATATACATCGGTTGGCTACTGCAAAAAACACGTGGTGGCGTCGTGGCTGGCGTGCTGTTTGTATTGCCGTCGCTGTTTATTTTGATCGGCTTGTCTTGGGTCTACATCGCCTTTGGTGAAGTGCCTTTGTTTGCCGGCATCTTCTATGGCATCAAGCCTGCGGTGACCGCGATCGTGGTACATGCCGCGCATCGGATTGGTTCCCGCGCTTTGAAGAATAATGCCTTGTGGGCCATCGCTGCCGCCAGCTTTGTCGCGATCTTTGCGCTGAACGTGCCGTTCCCCTTCATCGTTGTGGGCGCCGCCGCAATTGGTTTCTTCGGCGGGCGACTGGCACCTGAGATATTCAAAGTCGGTGGCGGCCACGACACCACAAACAAGTCTTTCGGCGCGGCACTGATTGATGATCACACACCAACACCTGAGCATGCGTTATTCAAGTGGCCGCGATTGATTCAAGTGGCTGTTGTTGGTGCATTTCTCTGGGCCGTGCCCATGGGTTTGTTGGTGCTGAAATTCGGCTGGGACCACACCTTCACACAAATGAGTTGGTTTTTCACCAAGGCGGCCTTGCTGACATTTGGCGGTGCTTACGCGGTGCTGCCCTACGTTTACCAAGGTGCCGTAGACCAATTTGGCTGGGCCACGGCCCCGCAAATGATCGATGGTTTGGCGCTGGGTGAAACCACGCCCGGCCCGCTGATCATGGTGGTGGCTTTTGTCGGCTTCATCGGCGGCTACGTCAAAGAAGTGCTGGGGCCACAGAACTTGTTTTTGGCGGGTGCCGTGGCGGCCAGCGTGGTGACATGGTTTACTTTTCTACCGTCCTTCATGTTCATTCTGGCCGGTGGCCCGTTGGTTGAGAGCACGCACAACGACCTGAAGTTCACCGCGCCCTTGACCGCTATCACGGCGGCTGTCGTCGGCGTGATCTTGAACCTAGCGATGTTCTTTGGTTACCACGTGCTGTGGCCGCAAGGGTTTGGCGGCGCGTTTGATGTGACCTCGGCCGTTATCGCCCTGGTAGCAGCGGTGGCGCTTTTCAAATACAAACGCAACGTGATTCATGTCATTGGCGTCTGCGGCCTGCTGGGCGTTGGGCTCCAGTGGCTCCATATTTAAAGAAATAAAAAAAAGAGACAATGCCGGCATGACTGCGGACACTTTATTTGAACAGCTGACCATCATCAGCTACCGTGTGGCGGCCTACGCCATGCTCAACTTGGCCGACGATGCGGCCATGCTGGCGTTCATTTTTTGCTGATCGGGCGCCGGAGTTGGCCCAACACTAAGGCGCTGGGCTCACCATCGGTGCGGCGAGCACCATCAGGCTGATGCCGGTGTAGACAATCATCAAGAGAGTCAGTGGCAGGGCCGCGATGGCGGTGTGAGCCCCTGACAACCCCACGCTCAGCGCCAAGCGATGCGCCCGCCAAATCGAGATCACGTGCCCGCCCACGATGGCGACCAGGGCGACAATCCAGGTCAGCTTGGCGTCGACTAAGCCAATGTCGGGATAAAACTTAGCCGTGCCCAAAATATCCCATTGACGTCCGAGCGGGTCAGACAGCAGCGAAATAAGTGTCTGCCCCTGAATCAACAGGTTCGAGAAATTATGGGCGATGAGATAGGCCGCAGCAATCGGTATCAAGGTCGGTAAAAAGAGGCGTGTGAAAGGGTTGCAATAGCTTGATATTGGTGTTGGCATCAAGGCGAAACACAACTGGCAGGCGAGCTGGTAGGCGGCTACAAAAATCAGCCAGACGGTCAACAACCCGAGGACTCCAGCGACATAGCCGTTGGTGTCTAGCCACTGCGGTATCCACGCCTGAAGCGCGCCATCAAAGTAGCCCCAGGTTGCGCTGCCGTGCAAGCCATCAAACAGTACCGTCGACAACATGGCCAACACAAAACCGACCTCTCCGGCGACGACAACTTCACTCCCCGTGGTTGGACGGTTGCCGATTTGACGCCCCAAGGTTGCGAAATACACCGCGAAGACGTCGGCATGGCATTGCCACACCTCGCGCCCAAAGCAGACCATGCCGGTCACGTTGATGACTGACCAGGCCACGGCCAGGCAACCCAGCTTGATAGGCGACATGGCAATCGGGTAGATGACTTCCAAGCCACACCAAACCAGTAAAAACACCGTCGCAGGCCAGCGTCCGATTCGATCAGACCAGGGCCAATTCAGTGCAATCCCTTTTGTCAGGCCGAGCCTTCTGGCGACCGCGTTGAGCAGTTCAAACAGGCTTCGCCAAGGGTCCAGCTGCGGCCAAATGTTGCCAAAAATAATCACGGCGAAAGACAGACCGACCCACCAGCCAATCCAGATCAGGGTCGGTGCCAGATTCATCAATGGGTCGTGCGTGCCCCAAAGCGCCGAGGCCAGCGTGAGGGCAAACAGGAAGAATGAAATGGCCTTGGGCAAGCAACGGCAGATGCCGTGTTTGTTGACACTGCCTTGGCGCAACGGTGCACTGATGGAGGGGCGATTTTGGGCCGCATCGGGCCGGCGTATCCACACCACGGCAACAACGAAAGTCAACAAAACGACGGCGCATGCCCCAGCGATCACGTAGGCCAGTGGTACGGGAAGGTCGTAGCGCTCTTCAAACCCATGGGCCTGCGCGCCAAATGTCGCACCCCATGCGAGCCACATTAGCAGCGCAGATTTCAACGCGGCTGCACTTCAAGAATGGCCAAAAGGGACGCATGATGCCCCGCGGCAGGTGCGCTGGTTGCTGGCGCGCTATGCCACTCCAGGCGAAACTGCCCCGTGGCAAAAGCCGTGAAAGTCATTTCGGTCGTTTGGCCGGCTTGCAGGGCTGCGTTGAGTCTGTAGGCGTGAAGATGAAACTCGCCCGCCGTGTTGCTGTTAACACGCCAACGAAGTTGATCACCCTTGCGTACTTTGATCAGACGCAACTCTTTGGGCAGCATGCCGTCTGTGATGGTCAAGGTGAGGGCTACTTCCGTCGGTGCTGGGGCAGCGAGTGACGCCTGTGCCAGCGCGAAAGTCGTCGCCGCGAGCAGCCATAAGCCAAGCAACCCGGTCAGTGCTGTTCTCGATAACCAGAAGAACATGGCGATAGAGCTGTGCTTATTTTGCTGCGGCTTTCCAGTCTGCGATACCTCGAGCAGAACCCGTCAACTCCAAAATGTGCATGCCCGTGTTGGCCCGGTCAACGATGTAGATGTAGCCGCGCTCGTCCACTTCAACATTGTTGGTTTGAATCGCGCGCTTGGTTGCGGCAGCGGTGTACGGCAGCTTTCCGATCTGGCCAGCCGGGGTTTCTAGCACCACTGTGTTGGCGTTCATGCTGGGAATGTAAAAGGCGATTTCTTTCGGGCTGAACGGATCTCGAACGTCCAAAGCTCGAACGCCAGCATTGAAGTGGGCGAAGAACATGATCTTTTTATAAAAGACTGGTGCCGTGCTTTCATTCGATGAGTGAGAGCCGAAGCGACCACCGCGTGAGCAGAAGTTGCCGCTTTTTTCTGGCACCGTCCAGCTGGCAACGCCAAAGGGTTTTTTCTCGGTCGTGATGTCAACAAACCAGACCATCTGCCGGCCCTCTAAACATTCTTTTTGAATCGCCTCATCGGTCACGACGATGAAGTCACGCTTGTGCCCCAGCAAGTTCTTTTCAAACTCAGGAACGTCCATGTCGAGCATCGGAAACACCGTGTGCGCACCGTGCATGGGCGGCAGATCAAGCCTTGCAATTTGCGGAAACAGCAGGTTTTCTGGGGTGGGATCTTTGGCCCCGTTCAGTAGTTTTTCCCTGTCGACAATTTGCAATACGCCTTCGGTGTTGGTGCCATAACCAAAGAACACGCGGTTGCCTTTGGGGCCTGTGGAAATGGGCCCATGCAGTTGCATAGGGACGTCCCCGCCTGCGCCTGGTTGCTGTCCAACCAAACCAAAGTCGCGAATAAATACCGGCTTGGCGGGATTCGACAAGTCATAAATCTGCGTCATGCGGGTGGTTCGCCATAGCGGATTACCAGATACCAGATAGGCGATACCTGTGTCGCATTCCCAGAAGTTTTTGTGCGTGCCTTTGAGCCCTTTGCCGATGGTGGTGAGGAGCGTTGGCTTGGCCGGCTCGCTGACGTCCCAGACCTCGTGGGACTGGTTGCCGAAGACCCGCAGCATGTAGAACTTGTTTTTGTCGGCCTTGGGCAAATCAGCGCCACTGCAGATCCGCACCATCTGCGCGCCGCCTTGTTCAGCCTTACCCTCTTCGCCAGGAACATGGGCCAGGTACGTGGGATGTTTGGGGTCGGTCACGTCAAGAATGGAGGTGCCGTTGTCCTCCTGCTTGCCGGTCAGCGGGTTGAGCTTATTGTCGCCATGGTGACCGACATACGCAATCCAGCGATTGCCCTGTTTTTGAATCGTTGGCTGATAGGCTGTGCGGCCTTGCAAGTCGCTGTAGCCCACGAGTTTCATGTTGCGCGACTCGGGCTTGGTGGATTCTGCCGCAGGTCCGGTGGCTGTAGCTGCCATGGAAAAGACTGCCAGAGACAGCAGCAGCGAAAGCCGAGTGAAGCCAAAGCGGATCATGAATTACCCCAGGGAAGTGACCGGATACAAAGTGAGCCGGTGCATTGTTGTGTCATGTAGGCTGTTGACAGCCTAGGGTTTTCCATCGGTCCGGCGATATTTATTGCGACTTCTTTGAGAAGGTATTTTTCAGGATTTTTTTGAGATGTGGCGAGCTGCTAAATAGGCGAATGTTAGCGCCGGACCCAGCGTGATGCCGGGCCCCGGGTAGGCGCCCTCCATCACTGAGGCCATGTCATTGCCGCAGGCGTACAAGCCAGGAATGGGTTTGTTGCCGAGGCCAAGCACGCGCGCATGGTCATCCGTGACGATGCCGGAGGACATCCCCAAGTCGGCGGGCCACACTTTCACGGCATAAAAAGGTCCGTTTTGCAATGGCGCCACACACGGATTTGGGGACTGATCTGCATCGCCTAAATGGCGTTGGTAGGCGTTGCATCCTCGGCCAAACTCTGGGTCTTCACCTTGTCGTGCGTGCGTGTTGAAGGAGTCGACAGTCAAGCGAAGTGCATCGGGAACAATACCAATTTGCACGGCCAGATCATCAAGGCTGAATGCGCGTGTGAGGTAGCCGTCCTTGACCGCGGCCGTGACAGACCAGGACAGGGAGAAAGGCTTGATGCGCCCGAGCCCGTACTTCCAAAGAAACCGGCTGTCACACAGCAGGTAGGCTGGCACAGAAGTCGCCGCATTGGCGAGTTGGGCGCGCACAAACTCGTGGTACGAAACTGCTTCATTCACGAAGCGTTTACCGTTAGATCCAACAGCAATCAATCCCGGCTTTGAGCGGTCTGTGACAGTGTGAGGGAAAACGCCCTGACTGCCATCGCGCCGCGCGAAGGTGGATGCGGGGACCCAAAAAGCCCCCGCCTCGGTCAACTCGCTCAGTCGGCCTCCCGCATCCAGCGCAAGCTGCGCTCCGCGAGGAGCGGTGCCCGGCTTCACAGTGGCCGATAAGGAGCCAGCGGCGCTGGGCACAAAGCGGGCCCGCAAGTCACCGCCGTGCGACAGCCCACCCGTGCAGAGGATGACGCCCTGCCGCGCTCGAATCATGGTCGTCACGCCCAGTGCTGAAATCGCCACCCCACTGATGCGCCCATCCTCTTGGATGAGCTTCTCTACCGAGATCCCGGTGCGCACGCTCACACCGAGCTGCCGTGTCGACTGCAGCAGGCGTCCGGCCAACGCATTGCCAAGGTAAAGCGTGGTTCCCCTGCGAGCCTTCAGGCGCTGAAGTGCATAGCGCGACAGCAAGCCCGCAACATGCAGCGCGGAGCGCCAGGAGCGTGCCATGCGCCGCAGGTGGGGAATGTCTTGCCGGCTGATCATCATGCCGCCGAACAGCGTGAATTCGGGTAACGGGTCCCGCAGCATCTGGAATTCGGCCCCGAGTACGCTGGCGTCAAAGGGTTCTGGTTCTAGCACCCGGCCGCCCAGTGTTGCGCCAGGTAAATCGGGGTAATAGTCGGGATAGGTGGTGACCGGATGCAGGCGGACTGCTGTGTGGGCTTCCAGATATCGAACGGCTTCATCGCCATGAGCCAGAAAGGCATTCAGTCGCTCAGGCGCGACGCTTGGCACGGTGGCCGCCAGGTAGGCGCGTGCTGCTTCTAAGCTGTCGGGCCGGCTGCCCGTGGCGGCTTTATGGTTCGCCGGAATCCAGACCATACCGCCCGATATGGCGGTGGTCCCGCCGACAACAGAGGCTTGCTCAAGCAGCAGCACCGAGCAGCCTTCTGCGGCCGCTACGCAAGCCGCAGTCATGCCGGCTGCACCCGCACCCACAACGATGACATCCCAAGTTTCCACGTCAGTCCTTTTGTACGGCTT
>CANFZL010000123.1 GCA_947451205.1 Comamonadaceae bacterium | reverse complement strand
TCCAATCTTGGATAGTTCCCCGAAGGCGTTCAGCCATGCTCAAGTCACTGCACTTACCACTTCACAGTCCGCTTCAATCTCAAATCGGTAGGCTGTCAATGCCCATTGCGGTGCAACTGCCCAAAGGCCAAACGCTCGGCCCTCCCGATGCGCCGGTCAAGTTGCTGTTATCAGAGTGGTCGAGCTTGGCGCGACTCAGAACCGGACAAATGGGTGCGTTGGCCGGCGAGTTTGTCGAAGGCAAGTTAAACCTCGAAGGCCGGATGCGCGATGTCATGGCCACCGTCGCGGGCTTGCTGCCAGCGAACCCCGTCCTCAGTGACAACGGTTGGTGGCACAACGTGCTCGGTCGGGCCCGCACCATGGGTTTGCACACGCTGAAAAAAGATGCCTCGCAAGTGCAGTTTCACTACGATGTGTCCGACGATTTTTATGCTTTATGGCTAGACCCGCGCCGGGTCTATTCCTGCGCCTACTACCGCGACGAGGCGATGTCACTGGCCGAGGCGCAAGACGCCAAACTAGACCATATTTGCCGCAAGCTGATACTGCAACCCGGCGAGCGTTTTCTCGACATCGGTGCGGGTTGGGGCGCGTTGCTGTTGTGGGCTGCGGAGCACTACGGCGTCGACGCCACCGGCATCACGCTGTCGAAAAACCAGCATGCGCATGTGCAACGTCTGATTGAAAAAAAAGGCCTGCAAAGCCGCGTTCGTGTGGAATTGCTCGACTACCGGCACATGGACGAGAGCCGCCCCTTCGACAAAATTTCGTCGGTCGGCATGTTGGAGCATGTCGGCCAAGCCAACTTGGAACGCTACTTCAACAAGGTTCTGAGTTTGCTGATGCCAGGCGGATTGGCGCTTAACCACGGCATCACGGCGGGGGGCGCAGACAACCGGCAGCTCGGCGCGGGCATGGGTGATTTCATCGAAAAATATATTTTCCCCGGGGGCGAGCTGGTGCATGTCAGCCGCCTGCTGGAACACATGGCGAGGGCCGGACTTGAAGTGGTCGACGCAGAGAATCTACGGCCCCATTACGCCCGCACCTTGTGGGAATGGTCGGATGCACTGGAAGCGCAGCTTGGCACCGCGCACGAGGTTCTTGCCGCTGATGGTGGCGACGAGCGCGCTGAAAAAACGCTGCGCGCTTATCGGCTCTACCTCGCCGGCAGCGCCATGAGTTTTGAGAAAGGCTGGCTCGCCCTGCACCAAGTCTTGGCGACGCGGCCCTCAGACAGCCCCTCGGCTTACCCTTTCAGGCGCGACTACATGTACCTTTAAATCGCAGCTCAAAATTCCGTCACTGCGAGCGCAGCGCGGCAGTCCAAAACCCGAATTCGCAGACATGGATTGCCGCGCTTCGCTCGCAATGACACAGGTGATGGATTGCCGCGCTTTGCTCGCCGAGACGGCATTTTTGGCCTGTTCTTCAAGGTCTGTGTGCGGTAGCCGGACGGATTCGGAAAAGTCGCAATGACGCTATGACCACGCTTCGCTCGCCATGGCGGAGCAACAAATAGCCCCGAAAAAATCATCGTTGAAGGGGCAAACATCAGCCTCGCGGATGGTGTTCCCCGTGAATCGCTTTCAAGCGTTCACGCGCCACATGCGTGTAAATCGTCGTCGTGGAAATATCGGCGTGGCCCAGCAGCATTTGCACGGCCCGCAGGTCAGCGCCGTGGTTCAGCAAATGGGTGGCAAATGCGTGGCGCAAGGTGTGCGGCGACAAGGGTGAATGAATGCCGGCGAGCTGGGCGTATTTTTTCACCAGCATCCAGAACATCACCCGGCTCATGCCGCTGCCGCGCGCGGTCACAAACAAATCATCGGTTTGCTGTCCGCCCAAAATAGCCGGCCGCGCTTCGGCCAGATAAGCCACGATGGATTCACGCGCCACCTGACCAAACGGCACCAGCCGCTCCTTGCTGCCCTTGCCCATGACGCGCAGCACACCTTCGTTCATGCCGAGGTGAAAGGTTTTCAGGCCCACCAGTTCGCTCACCCGCAATCCACTGGCGTACAACAACTCGAGCATGGCCTTGTCGCGCAAGCCCAGCGGCGTGTCGTCTGGTGGCGCGCTCAAAAGAGCATCGACTTGCGCCTCTGACATGGTTTTAGGAACACGCAAAGTTTGACGTGCCGATTGCAGCTTGAGCGTCGGGTCTTCGGTCAGCTGATGCTCGCGCACAGCCCAGCGAAAGTAGCGCTTGAACACCGTCAGCCGCCGGTTTGCTGTGGTCGCCTTGGTGTCCGCGTGGCGGGCGCCGAAATAAGCACTCAGGTCGCTTTCAGTCGTGCTGTTGAGCACCTTGCCGCGACCCGCTAACCACTGAGCAAACATTGTGAGGTCGCGCCGGTAAGCCTGCAAGGTGTTACGCGACAGGCCGTCTTCCAGCCAAAGCGCGTCGACAAAAACGTCGACCGCCGAATCCGACAGGCCGCGCACTGCGATTAAAGCCACTCCACCACCGCCTTCCAAAAAATTCTGCAGCCAAATAGCGCTGACAAACCCTCTCACAAATGTACTTGCCCCCAAGTACATCTAAGGTCAAGCACACTAAAAACAGGCCTTATCCAATCAAACCTTCACATGAGATCGGCCATAAAATCCAAAATAAACAACACTAAAAAATTAATGTATCCTTAAAAACCAAACAAAATTTAAACAAAAGGAAACATAAATATGCAAATACTCAAAAAATTGGGGCTTATTCTCAGCTTGGGGGCTGCCATGGCCACCAGCGCTGCTTTGGCACAGCAACAGCAATTCGTCAACGTTTTGACCGGTGGCCAGAGCGGTGTGTATTACCCGCTGGGCGTGGCGCTGTCGCAGATTTATGCCAAAAATATTCCCAACGTGCGTTCCACGGCGCAGGTGACACGGGCCTCTGCTGAAAATATGAATTTACTGCAAGCGGGTCGCGGTGAGCTCGCCCTGGCGCTGGCCGACTCGGTTTCTGACGCCTACAAAGGCGTTGCCGAAGCCGGCTTTCCCAAGCCCCTGACCAAGCTGCGCGGCCTGTCGGCAACGTACAACAACTACATCCAGATCGTTGCCAATGCAGACTCCGGCATCAAAACGCTGGCCGACCTCAAAGGCAAACGTATTTCGGTGGGTGCGGCCAAGTCAGGCACAGAACTGAACGCCCGCGCTATTTTCAAAGCCGCCGGCCTGTCTTACAGCGACATGGCCAAGATTGAGTACCTGCCCTTTGGCGAGTCGGTTGAGCTGATGAAAAACCGCCAGCTAGACGCCACCCTGCAGTCCGCCGGCTTGGGGGTTGCCTCAATCCGCGACTTGGCCACCTCGGTCAAGATCATCGTCGTCGCCGTGCCGGCTGACGTGGTGACCCGTGTTGGCGACGCCGCCTACCAGCCGTCCTTCATCCCGGCGAACACCTATGCGGGTCAAACTGTCGACATTCCAACCGCCGCCATTCCCAACTTTTTGGTCACCCACTCCGGTGTCTCCGATGAGCTGGCCTACCAGATGACCAAAACTCTGTACGAAAACCTTGACACGATGTACGCGGCGCACAACGCGGCCAAAGCCATCAAGCGAGAAAACGCCGTGAACGGCATGCCAGTGCCCGTGCATCCGGGCGCAGCCCGCTACTACAAGGAAGTCGGCGTGATGAAGTAAACGCACACGGTGCATCAACGTGCCAGTGTAGAAACGGCCCCGATCAAGCTTGGGGCCGTTTCTGTTTTCAGTTTCTAAATTTCAATCCCATCCAAGGTTCTCATGAGCGCCACTGACAACAACCCCGAGCAACGCCTAGGCGGCATCATTTTCTGGATCGCCTTGGCCTTCTCCAGCTTTCAGCTCTGGACTGCGGCTTTCAGCCCCTTGTCGAGTCAGGTCGTCCGCGCGATCCATGTCGGCTTTGTGCTGCTCTTGGTGTTTGCACTGCGGCCGGGCTTTCGCAGTCAAGACGTCGGCCAACCGGTGTTGTCTTGGCTGTTGGGTCTAACGGGTTTCGTCTTCGGTTTTTACCACTGGTATTTTGAAGCCGACCTGACGCTGCGCGCCGGTGAGCTCACCACCACCGACTGGGTCATCGGGGTGGTCACCATCGCGCTGGTGTTTGAGGCCGCACGGCGCATGATGGGCTGGGGACTGCCGCTGATCTGCGGCATGTTTTTAGCCTACGCCCTGTTTGGCCAGTATTTGCCGGGTGCGCTGGCGCACCGTGGCTTCGGGATCGACCAAGTGGTTGGCACGCTAGGCTTTGGCACGGAGGGTATTTACGGCACGCCAACCTATGTCTCGTCGAGCTACATTTTTCTGTTCATCTTGTTCGGCGCTTTTCTGGAGCAGGCCGGCATGATCAAACTCTTCAATGACTTTGCCATGGGTACAGTCGGCCATACGCGCGGCGGCCCGGCCAAGGTCTCGGTGATTTCTTCAGGCCTGATGGGCACCATCAATGGCTCGGGTGTGGCCAACGTCGTCACCACAGGCCAGTTCACTATCCCGCTGATGAAGCGCTTCGGCTACAGCCCGGCGTTCGCAGGTGGCGTCGAAGCCACCGCCAGCATGGGAGGGCAGATCATGCCGCCGGTGATGGGCGCGGTTGCCTTCATCATGTCCGAAACCATCAACGTGCCTTACATCGAGATCTGCAAGGCCGCGCTGATTCCTGCCATTCTCTATTTCGTCACCGCTTTCTGGATGGTGCACCTGGAAGCTGGTCGCAAAGGACTGTTGGGGCTGTCCAAAGACGAATGTCCGAATCCTTGGACTGCCGTGCGTGAACGCTGGTACCTGTTGCTTCCCTTGCTAGGTCTGGTTGGTCTACTGTTCTCTGGCTATACGCCGCTGTTTTCAGGCACTGTTGGCCTTGGCTTGACAGTGATCCTCATCTTCGGCGCGGCCGTGCTGACGGGCGTCAAAGGCTTGCCGCTGCGCATTCTATTTTGGGTGCTGCTGGGTTTTGCCTGCGCCGGCTTTTTTGAATTTGGTGTCGGCACCTTTTTTGTCATTGCCGCTCTGCTGGTGGCGCTGACCTACATCCGCCGCACTGGCGCTGATGCACGCCAAATGGCGCTGCTAGCGTTGGTCAATGGCGCGCGTCATGCGCTCCCCGTGGCGATTGCCTGCGCCTTGGTCGGCGTGATCATTGGCGTCATCAACCTGACGGGCGTGGCGGCAGAACTCGGCGGTCACATCATCGCTGTCGGCGAAAAAAGCTTGTTCCTGGCCCTGCTGCTGACCATGCTGACTTGCTTGGTGCTGGGCATGGGCATTCCGACCATCCCAAATTACATCATCACCAGCTCGCTGGCCGCACCGATTCTGTTGGAACTCGGTGTGCCCCTGGTGGTCTCGCACATGTTTGTTTTTTACTTTGGCATCATGGCCGATCTCACGCCGCCAGTGGCGCTGGCCTGCTTTGCGGCAGCCCCAATCGCCCGTGAATCTGGCCTGAAAATCAGTGTTCAGGCGCTGCGGGTAGCGATTGCCGGTTTCGTCGTGCCGTTCATGGCGGTCTATACCCCGGCGCTGATGCTGCAGGGCGGTGACTGGCTGGACACCACCTACGTGGTCTTCAAAGCGCTGGTAGCTATAGCCATGTGGGGTGCCGGCGCCATTGGCTTTTTGGTCGGGCCCTTGAACTGGATAGAGCGCGTGTTCGCCATCGTGGCTGCGAGCTTTCTGGTGGTCGCGCTGCCGTTGACCGATGAAATCGGCCTTGGTGCGGTCGCCGTGCTGATGCTCTGGCATGTCTGGCGTACGCGCCAGTTGCCCGGTGCAACCAGCGCCGCCGCTTGAGCACAGGACTGATCGGCGTCTGCCTAGCGCTGCTGGGCAGCGCCGGGACTGTGGTTGGCACTGGTGCTGGCGAGCCAGTCTTCATCCCTGTACAGCAGTTCACGCTGGCTTGGATGCACACAATTGAGAAGGTTCGCTGGGAAGAAGATTACGCCGTTGAATCGGTGGCAGAGGGCGCCGTCCTCAAAGCGGTCGCTGCACGGGTACGCGGCTCGGGTGCCGGCATGGAGCCCCCGCCGGATGCTCAACTCAGAAACGGCTGGTACCACTACACGCCGCAGATCAGCCACCCCAAGGTCTTGAGGCTCACACGCTCAAGTTTTGCGGACGACTACGAATTTTGCAGCGGCGGCTTCTGTCGACCCATGTCGAATTTTTTGCCTTCAGACGGCGGCATCACCCTGCTGACGGCTTGCCCCTCCAAACGCAACTGAAAAAGCCCCGCGGACATCGAATGGCGGGGCTTTCAGTGATTGAATCGTTCGGATCAGGCGGCAGGCTGAACAGCCCGCCAACGCGGTTCAGTCTAGCTTCAGGTTGCTGTCAGAAACGACCTTTTTGTAGACATCGAACTCCGCCTTGATTTGCGCAGTGAACTGCTCAGGCGTGTTGGCGATGATGATGGAGCCCGTGTCTTCGATGCGCTTGCGCACAGCCGGGTCTTCCAGTGCCTTGCGAACGCCAGCGTTGACCTTGTCGACCACTTCTTTCGGCAAGGCTTTGGGGCCCAATATCCCGTAGTAAGCCATGCGGTTCACCGGCTCCAAACCGACTTCTTTGAAGGTTGGAACGTCTGGCAGCACAGCCAGACGACTAGGTGCAGCCACGACGATCGGGATCAAACGCTTTTGTTGAATGAATGGCAGCGCTGACGGCAGGTTGTCAAAAATAATTTGCACTTGACCGGCCACGGTGTCGTTCAGTGCGGGGCCAGCGCCACGGTAAGGAATGTGCGTGATGAAGGTGTGCGTTAAGTTCTTGAACAACTCAGTCTGTAGGTGGCCAATGCCGCCCGTGCCCGAAGAAGCATATGAGTATTTACCTGGATTTTTCTTCAACTCGGCCATGAACTCTTTGTAGTTGCGGGCCGGGAAGCTCGGATGCACAGCAATGATGTTCGGCGTGGCGGCGATGTTGATGATGGGCGTGAAATCCGTCAACGGGTTGTACGGAATTTTGGGGTTGATGGCCGGGTTGGCGGCCGTGGTGGACACCGTAGCCATGCCCAACGAGTAGCCGTCTGGCGTGGATCTGGCTGTTTCAGTTGCGCCGACGATGCCGCCACCACCCGCCTTGTTTTCGACCACCACGACTTGACCAAGGGCTTTGCCCAGTGGGTCAGAAATCACGCGGGCCACGATGTCGGTGGTGCCACCGGGTGCAAACGGCACCTGCAACTTGATGATCTTGTTCGGGTAGTTTTGCGCGAGGGCCGAACCGGACACACTGGTCAATGCCAGAGCAGCCAAGGAGGCCATGTTGAGCAAATGACGTCGTTGCATGAAGTACCTTTTAAAAAAAGAAAACAGCACGGATGTTAAACGCAAGCGCTGCCCCGCAGACGGGCGGTTATTCTCGAGCTGTGAATTACGCCCAACTTTTATTCCCTGACTTTTCGCTGATCTTCTGCGGCTACTTGGTTTGTCGCTACACAGCGCTTAACCGTACCGTGTGGGAACAGGTAGAGAGCCTGGTTTATTTCTTCCTTTTCCCAGTTCTGTTGTTTCAGTCCATCGTCAAAAGCCCGCTTGACTTGGGGACGACGTCTAGTTTCATTGGCGCTGGGCTGACGATGGGTCTGTTGGGCATTGCGATGGCCTACAGCTTGCCGCACTTACCTTGGCTGAACGCCCGCATCGACCGCCGCGAACATGCTGGCAGCGCCCAAGTCGCCTTTCGTTTCAACTCGTTCATTGGCTTGGCATTGGCCGAACGGCTGGCTGGTGCGCAAGGGCTGCAGCTGATTGCTGTGTTGATTGGGGTCTGCGTTCCGCTGTTCAATGTGGCGGCCGTCTGGCCGATGACACGGCATGCCAAGCGCGGCTTTGTTCGTGAGCTGGTGCGCAACCCCCTGATCCTTGCCACCTGCAGCGGCTTGGTGGCCAACCTGCTGGGTTTTCATATCCCGGTATGGCTGGAGCCCACAACCACCCGCATCGGCGGGGCTTCTCTGGCGCTGGGCCTGATGGCAGCCGGAGCGGGTTTGCAGTTGGCTTCCATGGCACAGTCCAAAACGCTGACGCTGTCGTTGTTGATGATTCGGCACCTGTTGCTGCCGCTGGTGGCCTTCGGACTGTCACGGCTATTTGGTTTGTCGGCTGTTCAAAGCACGGTATTGCTGATTTTTTCTGCCTTGCCCACGGCCTCTAGCGCTTATGTGCTGGCCGCGCG
>CANFZL010000122.1 GCA_947451205.1 Comamonadaceae bacterium | reverse complement strand
GGACGTTGTGGGTTTCAGCCAACTCAATTGCCCGTCTGAACCGACAGGCCGACCCGCTGGACGCCGGCGCGTTGCAACGCGTCCATGACCTTGACCACGGTTTCGTACTTGATGGATTTGTCGGCGCTGATGACCACAGGTGAGGCTTGCTCGCCTTGTGGCACGGCCGGCTGCAAACGCTTCACGGTGTTGCCGACGTCCGCCATGTCAATGCTCACGGGCTTGCCACCAGATTCAGTGATTTGGATTTTTTCGTCCTTGTCGATCTGTACTTGAATTGGCTTGGGCGGTTGTCCCGGCGCCTTGCCGACGCGCGGCAGCGCAATCATGCTGGGCGTGATGAGCGGCGCGGTCACCATGAAGATGATGAGCAGCACCAGCATCACGTCGATGAAGGGCACCATGTTGATTTCGCTGATTGTGCGGCGACCACGACCGCGTGAGTTGATGGCTGGCATGGCAGGTTTCAGTGGCCCGAGGCCGACTGCGCGCCCAAGTTGCGCTGCAAGATGTTGGAGAACTCTTCAATGAAGGTTTCCAATTTGTTGGCGATGCGGTCAATGTCGTGGGCAAAGCGGTTGTAGGCAACGACGGCTGGAATGGCTGCGAACAAAGCAATGGCCGTGGCCACCAGCGCCTCTGCAATGCCGGGAGCCACCGTTGAAAGCGTGACTTGCTCCAGTGCGGCCAGTCCGGTGAAGGCGTGCATGATGCCCCAGACCGTGCCGAACAAACCGACATAGGGCGAGACCGAGCCGACCGTGGCGAGGAAGGATAGATTCGACTCTACGGCGTCCATCTCACGCTGGTAGCTGGCGCGCATGGCGCGGCGGGCTCCGTCGAGCAGAGCGCCCGGGTCGACCACGCGGCGCTCGCGCAGTTTTTGGTATTCGCGCATGCCGCTGGCAAAAATGCGTTCCATCGGGCCTGAGCCGTGCGCGTTTTGGGTGGCGGCGGCAAAGAGTTCGTTCAAGCTGGTACCCGACCAAAACTCGCGGTCAAACTCTTCGTTGAGCGCCGCCACGCGGCGCAGGGAGCCGATCTTGCGAAAGATAGCGGCCCAGCTGGAAATAGAAATGCCCACCAAGAGCAGTACCACGGCTTGCACGACCCAGCTGGCGTGCAAAATTAAACTGACGATCGACATGTCTTGATTCATGAGTGGCGCTCCAGGCTGTCCAGAATATGCGTTGGTATGCGTGAGGGTTTGAGGCTGTTGGCATCGACCCAGCCGATCCGAATAGTAGCTTCGCACAGCAGCGTTGTTGGTGACTCGGCTGTTGCTTTGCTTTTCAGGAAAACCTGCTGGCTGATTATCAAAGATGCGCGGCCTCTTTCTTGAAGCTTAGCCGTAACAATGAGTTCGTCGTCGAGGCGCGAAGGTTGCAGATAACGAACACTGGTTTCGCTGACGATGAACATACCGCCGGTTTGCCCGCGCAAGGTGTGTTGTTCAATGCCGAGCGACCGTAGCCATTCTGTGCGGCTACGCTCAAAAAATTTCAGGTAGTTGGCGTAGAAGACGATGCCACCGGCGTCGGTGTCTTCCCAATAAACCCGAATTAACCATTGGAAGCTATTGGGATCAACCAAGCACAGCCTCCAGTCGTGACACAGCTTCTTTGAGATGCGCCATCGAGCTGGCGGTTGAGAAGCGGATGAACTGGTCAGGTGCGACTCGGCCGAAGTCGCGGCCCGGCGCCACCGCGAGGTGAGCGCGCTGCATCAGCTCAAAAGCCAAGTCCCAGCTGCCGCCGGTGCCATCAGGCTGGCCGGGGCGAATACCCAGTTTTTGTGCCGCTTGGGTGCAATCGGCATAAGCGTAAAACGCGCCGTCTGGCATGACCGGGATCGTCAAACCGAGCCGATTCAGCTCGGGGATGAAGTAGTCGCGACGGGCTTTGAATTCTGCGCGACGGCGCTCGTATTCGGCCAAGCTCTCGGGTTCAAAGCAGGCGAGGGCGGCGTGTTGAGCCACCGTGCTGGGGCAGATGAACAGGTTTTGCGCCATGCGCTCAATCACCGGCACCAGCGCTTCGGGCACCACCAACCAGCCGAGCCGCCAGCCGGTCATGTTGAAGTACTTGCTGAAGCTGTTGATGCTGATGACGCTCTGGCCCAGCTCACCCGGCATGGCCAGCGCGCTGCGGCCAAAGTGCTCGTCGTAGCTCAGGCCTAAATAAATTTCGTCGATCAGGGTGATGCCGCCGCGGCTGTGCACCCAGTTGTGCAGGCGCTGCAACTCGTCAGGCGCGATCGAGGTGCCGGTCGGGTTGGATGGCGAGGCGAGCATGACGCCGCGTGTGTCTGGCCCCCACGCTGCCGCGACTTTGTCTGTGGTGAGTTGAAAGCGTTCTGCGGCGGTGGTGGGGATCAGCGTGGAACGTCCGTCGGCCGCGCCAACGAAATGCTGGTTGCAGGGGTAGCTCGGGTCCGGCATTAGGATTTCGTCGCCGGCTTCAATCAGCGCGAGGCAAGCCAAGTGCAGCGCCGCTGACGCGCCAGCGGTGATGATGATGCGGCTGGGCGAAACGTTAGCCTGAAAACGCGAGGCATACCAGTCACTGATTTTTTCGCGCAGCGCGGGCAGGCCGGTGGCCGCCGTGTACTGCGTGTTGCCTTGGGCGATGGCGCGTGTGGCTGCTTCTTGCACCAGCGGCGGGGCGCTGAAGTCAGGCTCGCCGATGTTCAAAAAAATCATCGGCTGGCTGCTGTGGGCGAACTGCTGCGCTAACTCCGAGGCAGCTTTGGCCACCTCCATCACATAGAAGGGCTCAATGCGTTGGGCACGCTGGGAAATTCGCATGAATGAAGTTATTTTTAGCGGGCTTTGTCGCTGGCGACTTCAGCTTCGCGCAGGATCGGTGCGAGCTGGTTCAGCACACCATTGACCCACTTGTGGCCGTCGGTGCCGCCAAAGGCTTTGGCCAGTTCGATGCATTCGTTGATGACGACGCGCCAAGGCACGTCGGGGCATTGCTTGAACTCGTAAGCGCCAATCCACAAAATGGCATGCTCCACCGGAGAGATTTCGTTCATCTTGCGATCAAGCAAGGGCAAGATCAATTCATCGAGGCTCGCCGCACCTTCAATGCAGCCGTGCAGAAGGGCGTCGTAATGCACCGAGTCGGCCTTGTGAAACCCGACCAAGTCGCGCGTGAAGGCGTCGATAGAGCCGGCTTCGTTGCCACCCACCAAAAATTGGTACAGCGCTTGCAAGGCGAACTCGCGCGCGCGGGTGCGGGCTGATTTGTCAGCGGCTTTTTTGACGCCGGTATCGGTCAGACCGGTGCGGGTCTGTGGGGGGCGTTTGGGTGCAATGGTCATCGTGTTCTTCTTGTTCTTTTAGGCAATAGCGTCGAGCAGCTTGGCCATTTCAATGGCAACGCGGGCGGCGTCACGGCCTTTGTCGTCTTGTCGGGCTTGCGCTTGAGCCACATTCTCTGTTGTCAAAATCGCGTTGGCGATCGGAATTTGGTAGTCCAGCGCTAAGCGCGTGACAGCTGCACCGCTTTCGTTGGCGACCAGCTCAAAGTGATAAGTTTCGCCGCGGATGATGCAACCCAGCGCAATCAGGGCGTCGTATTTTTCCGTTTCGGCCATAGCCTGCAAGGCGACCGGTACTTCCAGCGCACCGGGCACCGTGATGTGATGAATATTAGCGGCTTCAACGCCATGCAGCTGCAGCTCGGCAATGCACGCCGCAGCCAGCGCATTGGTGATGCTCGCGTTGAAGCGGGCTTGCACGATGCCGATGGAGAGCGCTTGTCCATTGAGCTGGCCGATTTGGCCTTTGTCTGCTTCAAACACGATGCTTGTCCTTGCTGATGTAGCCCGCGATTTCTAGGCCGTAGCCGGTCATGCTGGGCATGCGGCGGGGTGTTCCCAGGAGGTTCATTTTGCGCACGCCGCATTCACGCAGAATTTGCGCGCCAATGCCATAGGAGCGCAGGTCCATGCGACCGCGTGCCGGGGCGTGACTGGCGCGGGCTGTCCCTTCAAACTGAGCCAGCAATTGGGCGCCGCTTTCACCGCAGTTCAACAGTACGACCACGCCTTTGCCTTCGTTCGCGATGTGTTGAAGGCTTTGATCCAGACTCCAAGAGTGCATGGTCCGGCCGACTTCCAGTGCATCAAAAACAGACAGCGGTTCGTGCACGCGCGCAGACACGGTTTCTTCCGGTAACCAGCTGCCTTTGACCAGCGCCAGATGCACGCCTTGGCTTGGCTTGTCTTTGAACGCATGGGCTGTGAATTCGCCAAAGGCGGTTTGCAGTGTGCGCGTGCCGACAGTTTCAATCAGCGATTCATGGCGGCTGCGGTGCTCGATCAAATCAGCGATGGTGCCAATTTTGAGGCCGTGTTCAGCGGCAAACAGCAGCAAGTCGGGCAGCCGGGCCATGGTGCCGTCGTCGTTCATGATCTCGCAGATCACGGAGGCAGGGGTGCAGCCGGCCATGCCGGCGAGGTCGCAACCGGCTTCGGTGTGACCGGCGCGCATCAGCACGCCGCCGTCAACTGCTTGCAGCGGAAAGATGTGGCCGGGCTGAACCAGATCGTCCACCGTGGCATTTTTGGCAACTGCAGCTTCGACGGTACGCGAACGGTCTGCCGCCGAGATGCCGGTGGTCACGCCTTCAGCGGCTTCTATGGACACTGTGAAGGCTGTGCCTTTTTTGTCACCATTGCGCAGAGCCATGGGCGGCAGTTGCAGCCGCTCGCAGCGTTCTTTCGTCAGCGTCAGGCAGATCAGGCCACGGCCATAACGAGCCATGAAGTTGATGGCTTCGGGGGTGACGTGGTCGGCAGCGAGCACCAAGTCACCTTCGTTTTCGCGGTCTTCTTCGTCGATCAAGATAACCATCTTGCCGGCAGCCATGTCGGCAACGATGTCTTCGACCGGAGAAATTGCAACTGTCATGTTCAAAGCTTTCTAGTGTCTTGGAGCATGCGCTCCACGTAACGCGCGATCAGGTCGATTTCCAAGTTCACCTGGGCGTCCTGCTTGAGATGTCCCAGCGCCGTGTTTTCGACGGTGTGGGGAATGAGGTTGATGCTGATCTCGCAACCCGCACTTTGATCACCGGGGCCGGCGAGGTCGTTCACGCGATTGACAGTCAGGCTGACGCCATTGACCGTGATCGAGCCTTTGTAGGCCAAGTATTTGCTGATGCCGGCGGGCGCTTGAATCCGCAGCTCCCAGCTTTCGCCCACCTGCGCGAAATGCGTGACAAGGCCGATGCCGTCCACATGACCCGAGACGATGTGCCCGCCAAGCCGGTCGTTGGCACGCAGGGCTTTTTCAAGGTTGATCGGACCGAGCTCGGCGAGGCCGCAGGTCTTACTCAGCGATTCGGCTGAGATGTCGATGGTGAATTGGTTGTGGGCAGCGTCTAACGTGGTGGCGGTCATGCAGGCGCCGTTGAGCGCGATGCTGTCGCCGAGACCGACGTCGTTCAGGTAAGCCGCTGGCGTTTCGATGGTGAGTCGATTGCCATGGTCCAAAGAGCTGCCCAGGCGATGGATAGCGACGATGCGCCCCACGCCGGTGATGATTCCGGTAAACATACAGTATTTTCGCAGGGAAATGGCCAGTATCGCGCTGGGAAGACGCGAAGGCCCTAAATCATTCGGTTAAGCCGGCTGAAAAACAGCCGGCGACGGGTAAAAGCTTAAAAAATGCCGTGGCCTGCCAATCGGGCGACCAGCCTCAGATCTGGGCCAACCCGGTCTGCTGAGATAAATTCCAGCGGCACCGCCCCCGACAGGGCTTGCAGCGCCGGCAAATTCAGCATACCTTGGCCGGGACCGAGCAGCTTGGGCGCAAGGTAGAGCAAGAATTCATCGACCAGGCCTTCGCGTACCAGCGAGCCATTGAGTTTGAAGCCGGCCTCGACATGCAACTCATTGATTTGGCGCTGGCCGAGATCACGCATGACGGCGGCTAAGTCGACCTTGCCGCCTGCGCCCGGCAGATATGTGACGCTGGCACCGCGGTTTTGCAGTGCTTGAGTTTTGGCTGCATCGGTGCAGGCGGTGTAAATCCACACCTGCCCGTCGGCTTTGAAAATGCGCGCATCAAGCGGCGTTTGCAACTGGCTGTCAATGATGATGCGATGCGGTTGGCGCTGGGTCTCGACCAGCCGAACATCCAAGCTCGGGTCGTCTTGCAGCAAGGTGCCAATGCCGGTCATCACCGCAGAGGCGCGGGCGCGCCAAGCGTGGCCGTCGGTGCGCGCTTCAAGCGAGGTGATCCACTGACTTTGCCCGTTGGCCAGCGCGCTGGTGCCATCCAAAGACGCTGCCATCTTCATCCGCACCCAAGGCATTTGACGCAGCATGCGGCTGAAAAACCCGATATTCAATTCGCGTGATGCTTCAGCGCCCGGGCCGACTTCGACGCTGATGCCGGCCGCTCGCAGCCGTTCAAAGCCTTGGCCCGAGACCAGCGGGTTTGGGTCAGCGATCGACGCGACCACTTTGGTGATGCCGGCGGCTATCAGTGCATCGCAGCAGGGGCCGGTTCGGCCTTGGTGCGAGCAAGGCTCCAGCGTGACGTAAGCGGTGGCGCCGGTGACTGTATGGCCTCGTTTGGCGGCGTCCCTCAGGGCCATCACTTCCGCGTGGGCACTGCCGGCTGCTTGGGTTTGGCCTTGGCCGATCATGTCGCCCTCTGCGGACACCAAGACGCAACCCACGGCAGGGTTGGGCGAGGTTAGGTTTTGCGCTTGCTGGGCAAGCTG
Source organism: Comamonadaceae bacterium (assembly GCA_947451205.1). Classification (GTDB taxonomy): domain Bacteria; phylum Pseudomonadota; class Gammaproteobacteria; order Burkholderiales; family Burkholderiaceae_C; genus Polaromonas. Next base: position 1,433 of record CANFZL010000122.1, on the reverse strand, counting down.
AAGGGCGAGGTTTATCACCCGGGCGAGTTTACCGTTCGGCAGACGAGCCCTGAGATGATTAGTAAATGAGTTAATAAGTACTGTTTTATTTTGTAAATATAGTTATTATTTGCAATATGACACGTCGTGCTATTGGTTTGACTTTGCTGGAACTCATGCTGGTGCTGACGATGATGGCTGTGTTGAGTGCGCTGGCCGCGCCCAGTTTTCGCAGTCTGTGGGTCAAACGGTCAGTGCTGCTGGCGGCTGAGGCCATGCTCGGCGACTTGCGTTATGCCCGTTCAGAAGCGCTCAAACGTGCTCGGCCTGTGTTGGTGTGTCAGTCGTCTAACGCGACATCTTGCACCAGCGCCGGCGCCGCCTGGGCTGACGGCTGGCTGGTCTTTGTCGACAGCAACGGCAATGCTCAAATTGACGGCGACACGGCTGACGGCCCGGCAGAAGCCGTGTTGCGTGTGCAATCTGCCTTGCCCGCTTTGGCGTCCATCGCCAGCAATGTGTCGACAGGCCACAGCATCACCTACCAAGCCACGGGTTCAGCCAAATCGGCGGCGCAGACGATTCTCTTCACTCCAGCGGGCAGTGTTCCGCCCGACAGCCTTCGTGCGCTGTGCATTTCCTTGCAAGGCCGCGCGCGGGTCGGACTGGCTGGCGCGGTCTCATGCAGTTGATAACCACGGCCAAGCGCCGACCGATCCTGACCACGCTCAAGGGTTTTATGCTGATCGAGGTTCTGGTGTCGATCGCGCTGTCTGCCGTGGCGCTGCTGGCGCTGGCCAGCCTTAACGCTGCGGCCTTGCGTTACACCAAAATGAGCCAGTACCGTGCTGTAGCGACGCACTTGGCAAGTGACATCGGCGAGCGCATGCGTGCCAACAAAGGTCGAGCGGCGGGGGGCACTGCGGCGGCCGAAGGCTTTTGGGCTGGTGACTATGACTACAGCACCAGCTTTGCCGGGCAGGCTGCAACCATCAGCGCGCTCACGCCGCGCTGTCATACCGCTGCCAGTGTTTGCAGCACGCGCGAGTTGGCTGAACTGGATATGGCGCAGTGGCGTTTTCAGACCCGTCGAGCATTGCCTGAAGGCTCGGTGTTTGTGCTGCGCCAAGCCGATGCGGTGGCGGCTGATGTATGGATCGCTTGGCGCGACCCGCGCGTTGCCAGTCAAGACGAAGCGCCGGCGCGGGCTGCTGAATGCCCCAGCGGATTGGCGGCCAGTGACCCCAGTATTCGCTGTAGTTATTTCAGGATCAAGCTGTGATGCGCTTCAAATCCTGTCAGGGCGGCGTCGCCTTGATTGAAATTTTGGTAGCGATGGTCATTGGCTTGGTGGTGCTGGGCGCCGTACTCGCCACTTATCTCAGCGCGTGGCAGACCGGCCGCTTGCAATTGGCTTTAGCCCAGATGGACGAAGACGCTCAGATGGGTTTGCG
>CANFZL010000121.1 GCA_947451205.1 Comamonadaceae bacterium | reverse complement strand
GGTGTGAAATCCAAAGTTCTTCATGACGACCATCACAGCGGAATGTTGCCGTGTTTGCGCCACGGGTTTTCGAGCTTTTTGTCTTTCAACATAACAAGCGAACGGCAAATGCGCTTACGCGTTTCGTGCGGCAAGATGATGTCGTCAATGAAACCGCGGCTACCCGCCACAAACGGATTCGCAAAGCGGGCTTTGTACTCGGCCTCTTTCGCCGCCAGCTTGACCGGGTCGCCCTTGTCTTCACGGAAAATAATTTCAACCGCACCCTTCGCGCCCATGACGGCAATCTCTGCATTCGGCCACGCAAAGTTAACGTCGCCGCGTAAGTGCTTAGACGCCATCACGTCATAAGCGCCGCCATAGGCTTTTCGCGTAATCACGGTGATTTTGGGCACTGTGCACTCGGCATACGCATAGAGCAATTTGGCGCCATGCTTGATGATGCCGCCGAACTCTTGCGAAGTGCCGGGCATGAACCCAGGCACATCAACAAAGGTAATCACCGGAATGTTGAAGGCATCGCAAAAGCGCACAAAGCGCGCTGCTTTGATAGAGCTCTTGATATCTAAGCACCCAGCCAACACCAGCGGCTGGTTCGCCACGATGCCAACGCTCTGGCCTTCCATGCGTGCAAAACCAATGATGATGTTCTTGGCGTACTCGGGCTGAATCTCAAAGAAGTCACCATCGTCAACCGTCTTGACGATGAGTTCTTTCATGTCATAGGGCTTGTTCGCGTTCTCAGGCACCAGCGTGTCCAAGCTCATGTCCATGCGGTTGGCCGGGTCGGCACTGGGGCGGACTGGCGCTTTTTCGCGGTTGTTCAGAGGGAGGTAGTTGTAGAGACGGCGCAGCATCAAGAGCGCTTCAACGTCGTTGTCAAAAGCCAAGTCGGCCACACCACTCTTGGTGGTGTGCGTGATGGCGCCGCCGAGTTCTTCCGCGGTCACCTCCTCGTGGGTCACGGTTTTCACCACCTCAGGGCCGGTCACAAACATGTAGGAGCTGTCTTTGACCATGAAAATAAAGTCAGTCATGGCAGGTGAATACACCGCGCCACCGGCCGACGGGCCCATGATCATGCTGATCTGCGGGATCACGCCGCTGGCCATGACGTTGCGCTGAAAGACATCGGCATAGCCGCCGAGTGATGCGACGCCTTCCTGGATACGTGCGCCGCCAGAGTCATTCAGCCCAATGACAGGCGCACCGACCTTCATGGCTTGGTCCATCACTTTGCAAATTTTTTCTGCATGCGCTTCTGACAACGCACCACCGAAGACGGTGAAGTCTTGGCTAAATACAAACACCAACCGGCCATTGATCATGCCGTAGCCGGTGACCACGCCATCGCCTGGAATCTTGTTGTCTTGCATGCCAAAGTCGTTGCAGCGGTGCTCGACGAACATGTCCCACTCTTCAAAGGTGCCTTCGTCGAGCAACAGTTCCAGCCGCTCACGGGCCGTCAGCTTGCCTTTGCCGTGCTGCGCGTCAATGCGCTTTTGACCACCGCCGAGCCGAGCTGCAGCGCGTTTTTGTTCGAGTTGTTCGAGGATGTCCTGCATGAATTGCTTTCTTTATGTGATGGATTTTGACGTTTGATCCAAATGCGCTGCCAGCAGCTTGCGAGCTGCAATTGAGGGGGGAATGTCGCCACTGACGACCTGCGTCATCAGCACCGGCAGCAGCGCACTGACAGCCGGATTTTGCTTAAAAGCCTGCTTCAGTCCGGCATCAATGCGCTCCCACATCCAAGCCAGCGACTGCTGCTGGCGCCGATTGGCGAATTTTCCGTTGGCGGTTTGCCGGGTCCGAAACTCAAGCACTTCAGTCCAAAAAAGCGGCACGCCCTCGCCTTTCAGGGCACTCAGTTGCATGGCTTTGGGGTGCCAGTTGGTTTCCAGATAGCCGCTGAACATGCCCAACAACTGCATGGCCGAAGTGATTTGAAGTTGTGCGCGCTGCGCTGCAATAGCGTCGATGTCAGCCTTGTTGATGACGACCAAGTCGGCCAGTTCCATCACGCCTTTTTTGATGGCCTGCAAATCGTCGCCGGCGTTCGGCAGTTGCATCAGCACGAACATATCGGTCATGTTGGAGACCGCTGTTTCGCTCTGGCCGACGCCCACGGTTTCGACGATCACCACGTCGTAGCCGGCGGCTTCGCAGACCAACATGGCTTCTCGGGTTTTTTCGGCGACACCGCCCAAGGTTCCACTAGACGGGCTAGGCCGGATGTACGCTTTTTCATGAACGGACAGCATTTCCATCCGCGTTTTGTCGCCCAGAATAGAACCGCCCGAAACAGTGCTCGACGGATCGATCGTCAGCACCGCCACCCGATGGCCTTGCGCGATGAGGTACAAGCCCAAGACCTCAATGAAGGTGGACTTGCCCACACCCGGCACACCACTGATGCCCAAGCGAAACGATTTCCCGGTGTGCGGCAACAAGGTGGTGAGTAAGGCGTCAGCGTCAAGCCGATGATCGGCCCGCGTCGACTCCAGCAAGGTGATGGCTTTGGAAATAGCGCGGCGCTGCACCACGGCATCGCCCTGCAGAATCGACGCCAGCAACACGGGCGAGCTCACTTCAGGCAGGCCTTGATCTGCTCCAGCACATCTTTGGCGCTGGCCGGAATCGGTGTACCGGGACCGTAAATGCCTTTGACGCCAGCCTCGTAAAGCATCTCGTAGTCTTGCCGCGGGATGACGCCGCCGACAAACACGATGATGTCGTCTGCGCCCTGCTTTTTGAGTTCGGCAATGATTGCCGGCACCAGCGTTTTGTGCCCAGCGGCGAGGGTCGAGACACCGACCGCATGCACATCGTTTTCAATCGCTTGGCGCGCGCATTCTTCGGGCGTCTGGAACAGCGGGCCCATGTCAACGTCAAAGCCCAAGTCGGCAAAGGCCGTGGCCACCACTTTTGCACCGCGGTCATGGCCGTCTTGCCCGAGCTTGGAGATCATCACGCGGGGACGACGGCCCTCGGCTTCAGCAAAGGCGTTGATTTCAGCTTTGAGGGTTTCCCAGCCTTCCGCCGAGTCATAAGCAGCAGCGTAAACACCGGTCACCTTTTGCGTGTCAGCGCGGTGGCGCCCGTAGACTTTTTCCAGCGCGTCGCTGACTTCGCCCACGGTGGCGCGCAGTCGCACAGCCTGGATGCTGAGGTCTAGTAGATTGCCGCTGTTGCTCTCGGCGGCTGCCGTCAACGCGTCCAGCGCGGCCAGTACGGCTGCGTCGTCGCGCTTGGCTTTGATCGCCTTCAGGCGTGTGATTTGCCCGTCGCGCACAGCCACGTTGTCGATGTCGCGGGTTTCAATCGCGTCTTCGGTTTTGAGTTTGTATTTGTTGACACCAACAATCACGTCCTTGCCGCTGTCGATGCGCGCTTGCTTTTCAGCGGCGGCCGCTTCAATTTTCAGTTTGGCCCAGCCGCTGTCCACGGCCTTCGTCATGCCGCCCATGGCGTCAACTTCTTCGATGATCTTCCACGCAGCGTCGGCCATGTCTTGGGTCAGCTTCTCCATCATGTAGCTGCCGGCCCAAGGGTCGATCACATGTGGAATGTGAGTCTCTTCTTGGATGATCAGCTGCGTGTTGCGCGCGATGCGCGATGAAAACTCGGTCGGCAGCGCAATGGCTTCGTCAAAGCTGTTGGTGTGCAGGCTTTGCGTGCCGCCGAAGACGGCTGCCATGGCCTCGATGGTGGTGCGCACTACATTGTTGTACGGGTCTTGCTCGGTCAGGCTCCAGCCGCTGGTTTGACAATGCGTGCGCAGCATCAGACTCTTAGCACTTTTGGCGTTGAACTCCTTCATGATGCGGCACCACAGCAAACGCGCCGCGCGCATCTTGGCAACTTCTAAGTAGAAGTTCATGCCGATGGCCCAGAAAAAACTCAGGCGTCCGGCAAAGGCGTCAACATCCAAACCCTTGGCAATCGCCGTCTTCACGTACTCTTTGCCGTCAGCCAGCGTGAAGGCAAGTTCCAGCGCTTGGTTCGCACCGGCTTCTTGCATGTGGTAGCCCGAGATGCTGATTGAGTTGAACTTCGGCATGTGCTGCGCCGTGTACTCAATGATGTCGCCGATGATTCGAATGCTGGGCGCCGGCGGATAGATGTAGGTGTTGCGCACCATGAATTCTTTGAGAATGTCATTCTGAATCGTGCCACTCAGCTGCGCCTGCGAGACGCCCTGCTCTTCAGCCGCCACCACGTAGCCGGCCAACACCGGCAACACAGCGCCATTCATCGTCATAGAGACAGAGACCTTGTCCAGCGGAATCTGGTCAAACAAGATTTTCATGTCTTCAACGCTGTCAATCGCCACGCCAGCCTTGCCGACGTCACCTGTCACTCGCGGATGGTCTGAGTCGTAGCCGCGGTGCGTGGCCAAGTCAAACGCCACCGAAACGCCCTGCCCGCCGGCAGCCAGCGCCTTGCGGTAAAACGCATTGGATTCTTCTGCTGTTGAAAAGCCGGCGTACTGGCGAATCGTCCACGGACGGACGGCGTACATCGTGGCTTGCGGGCCTCGGATGAAGGGCTCAAAACCCGGCAAGGTGTTGGTGTAGGGCAAGTCCTTGACGTCTTCAGCGGTGTACAGCGGCTTGACAGCGATCCCGTCGGGCGTGTTCCAGTTGAGGGCGTTCACATCGCCACCCGGTGCTGACTTGGCAGCCGCACGGCCCCAATCCTCAAGGCTGACGGGGTTGAATTCAGGGGTTGAAGGTGGTTTTTGACTCATGGCTCACCAAGGTTAACTTGTCTTTAAGAGAGCAGCAACGCACTGTCTGCGTCAACCGCCGGGAATCTTCACAGCGGGCAGTTTACATCATTTATAATTATAAATTCAGAATTAAGATCGTGAGGAATTGACCTATGACCACTGCTTCACTGACCCCACGTGCACTCTACCAAGAAGTTGCAGAACTCCTACGCCAGCGCATTTTCAACCGCGAATTGACACCGGGCAGCTGGATAGACGAACTCAAACTGGCGGAGGAATACGGCATCAGCCGAACGCCGCTGCGCGAAGCTTTGAAGGTGCTGGCAGCCGAGGGTTTGGTGACGATGAAAGTCAGGCGAGGCGCCTACGTGACTGAAGTGTCAGAGCGCGACCTCAGCGATGTTTACCATTTGCTGGCCTTGCTTGAAAGCGATGCGGCTGGCGTCGTGGCGACCCAAGCGACTGACGCGCAACTCAAAGAATTGCAAACACTGCACCGCGAACTCGAGAAAGCAGTCGCTAACCGTGAGAAATTTTTCCAGATCAATGAGCGCTTTCACATGCGCCTGCTGGAAATCGCCGACAACCGCTGGCGTGACCAGATGGTCGCCGACCTGCGCAAAGTGATGAAGCTGAATCGACACAACTCATTGCTAAAAAGCGGTCGGATTCAGGAGTCACTCGCCGAGCACCAAGCCATCATGAGCGCGCTGTTGGCGCGCGATTCAAAGTCAACCGCGCAAGCCATGCAGACCCATTTCAGTAATGGGCTACAAGCGGCCGCTTGACCGTTCAGTCGCTGAAGATTGGACGCTTAATTAACCCAGCTGCACCGCCGCCACCAAGCGCTCTGCACAGCTCTTGGCTTGTGCCGCGTCTCTGGCTTCGACCATGATGCGCAACAAGGGCTCGGTGCCACTGGCACGAATCAAGATTCGCCCCGTCTCACCCAGCTCCGCCTCAACGGCTTTGCTCTCGGCTTGCAGCGTCAAGCTCGACTTCCAGTCCTGACCGGGCTGCAAGCGCACATTCAGCAGAATTTGCGGGAACAGCGTCACGTCTGCCAGCAGTTCAGCCAAGGGTTTGCGGCTGCGCACGCAGGCTTGCAGCACCTGCAACGCACTGATAAGACCATCTCCGGTGGTGTGTTTGTCGAGCGCCAACAAATGGCCAGAGCCCTCGCCTCCCAACAACCAGCCATTTCTCTCTAATTCTTCAAGCACGTAGCGATCGCCAACCTTGGCGCGCACAAACTGCACGCCACGCGCCTTCAGGGCGACTTCAACCGCCAAGTTAGTCATGAGGGTGCCAACGGCGCCGGTGACAACTTCACCCCGGGCCAATCGCTCGTTGACCATCAAGAACAAGACTTCATCGCCATTGAACAACCGCCCGTTCGCATCCACCAACTGCAAACGGTCAGCGTCCCCGTCGAGCGCCACGCCGTAGTCGGCACTGTGCGCCTTGACAGCCGCCATCAGCGCCTCAGGATGTGTCGCACCCACCTCGTGGTTGATGTTCATGCCGTCGGGCGAGCAGCCGATGCAGACAATGTCCGCACCCAGTTCGTGAAAAACTTCCGGAGCGACCTGATAAGCCGCACCATGCGCCGCATCGACCACAATCTTCAGCCCTTTGAGCGTCAGATCGTTGGCGAAGGTACTTTTGCAAAACTCAATGTAGCGGCCAGCGGCGTCTTCGAGCCGCCGCGTTTTGCCGAGGTTTGCGGAGTCCACCCACACCGGCGGCTGCGCCAAGGCGGCTTCCACAGCCATTTCCCAAGCGTCGGGCAACTTGGTGCCAAGGGCACTGAAGAACTTGATACCGTTGTCGGCAAAGGCGTTGTGACTGGCACTGATGACCACGCCCAGACTGGCACGCTGGGTACGCGTGAGGTAGGCCACGCCAGGCGTTGGCAAGGGGCCCAACAAAACCACATCCACACCGGCCGAGTTGAAACCTGACTCCAACGCACTTTCAAGCATGTAACCCGAAATCCGGGTGTCCTTACCAATCAACACCGTCGGCCGCTCTTCGGTTTGCTTCAACACGCGGCCGACCGCGTGGGCCAAGCGCAAAACGAAATCTGGTGTGATGGGGGCTTGCCCCACCGTGCCCCGAATGCCGTCGGTGCCGAAATACTGTCTGCTCATCTGAAGAACTCCTGGGCAACGCCCTTGCTTGTTATTTTTTCTGCTTGCCAATGACGCTCAAAAAGACGCAGCGGTCCAGACTTTGAGGGCTTGCACGGTCTCGCGCACATCATGCACCCGAACCACCCTTGCGCCACGCTCAACGGCCAACAGTGCGGCGGCGATGCTGGGCACCATGCGCTCAGACATCGGCAAGGGTGTAGGTACTTCAGCACTGTCTCCCTCATCAGCACATAGCATCGCCAGTGAAGATTTTCGCGACCAACCGGCCAGTAGCGGGTACCCCAAACTCAGCAATTCAGGCTGACACTGCAGCAGCGACAAATTTTGCGCCACCGTTTTGCCAAAACCGACACCGACATCGAGCACGATACGGGAGCGATCGACACCTAGGCCTTGCAGCCCTTGCGCAGCCAACTGCAAAAAATCCCGGACCTGCTGCACCACATCGCCTGCCATGGGAGCGGTTTGCATGGTGAGCGGTTCACGGTGCATGTGCATCAGGCACACCCCACATTGAGGGTGGCCAGCCACCACTTGAACCGCCCCCGGTTTGCGCAGAGCCCAGATGTCATTGACGATGTCTGCACCCAGATCCAGCACGGCCTGCATCACTTCAGGCTTGTAGGTGTCGACTGAAATTGGCACGCCTAATTGCACTGCATGGCGCACCACCGGCAGCACACGCGCCAACTCTTCATCCAGCGGCAAAGCCACAGCGCCGGGTCGGGTTGACTCGCCGCCGATGTCCAGGATGTCTGCACCAGCTTTGAGGAGTTGTTCGCAATGCGCCAGCACGCTGGAAGTGCTCAGACTCGAGAAATACGCACCGCCATCAGAAAAAGAGTCGGGCGTGGCATTGACGATGCCCATGACCTGCGGCTTGGCCAAATCAATCTGAAAACGGCTGGTTTGCCAGAAGGGATTCATCAACACCCGCGCCTCCTGCGCCACTGTATTTAGGGAGCCTTGCACTTATGCAGAGACCAAGAAAAACCGGGGCAAGGCCCCGGTTTGTAACTAACGCATGCGCGAAATCAAGCCACTGTCGGTGCTGGCTCTGCTGGCTTAGCCGGCTCAGCAGTCACGGCGGGTGTACCGCCACTCGGTGGCGTGCTGCCACCCACCGATGGATTGCGCGGCACCCAATCTTTAGGAGCGCGTGGCTCACGACCGGCCATGATGTCGTCGAGTTGCTCAACGTCAATGGTTTCCCATTCCATCAGTGCTTTGGCCATGGCGTGCATCTTGTCTTGATTGCCTTCAATCAGACCGCGTGCCAAGGTGTATTGCTGGTCAATGATGCGGCGCACTTCAGAGTCAACCTTTTGCATGGTCTGCTCGCTCATGTTGGTGGTCTT
>CANFZL010000120.1 GCA_947451205.1 Comamonadaceae bacterium | reverse complement strand
TTGATCGCTTACAAGGTGCAGTCGTCTAAGTTGGGCGTCGGTCTGTTTGCTATTCATGACGACGAAGACGCGGCTGAAGTGATGGGTGTGCCGACCTTTCGCTACAAGTTATCAGCTTTTGCTTTGTCGTCTGCGCTGGCCGGTTTGGCGGGCGGCATCCATGCACTTTTTGTGTCGTACGTGACAGCTGGCGAGACCTTTACCATCGTCGTGCCCTTGACGGTGGTGCTGATGAGTGTGTTGGGTGGTACGCGACATTGGGCCGGCCCAGCGGTGGGCGCGACCGTCATCACTTGTTTGTTGTATTTTTTCACCGCAGGCAACCATCCTTTGGCAGGAAAAGCCGCTGTGGGCGTGATTTTGATCGTCGTGATTCTCTTCATGCCGAACGGCATTTTGGGTTTCTTTTTCAAGCGCGGTGCGGCAAAGCAAGGACTGTCCGAGATCACCCCACCAGTGGATATAGGGCCCGACGTGGCGAGGGATTTTTCAGCACAAGCGTTGCCCAAAGCCAGTGAACCAGTTACCGCCCCCAAGATACTGCTGGACGTGCGTGATCTGTCCAAAGCCTTCAAAGGTGTGCAGGCGCTCGACAAGGTCAGTTTGCAGGTTCACGAAGGTGAAATTCTCGGACTGCTCGGCCCCAACGGCTCTGGCAAGTCGACCTTCATCAATGTCGTGAGTGGCCATTACCCGGCCAGCGGTGGCAGTATTTTGTTTGCAGGCCAGCAACTCGCCGGGCTGCCGGCGCACCGCATTGCCCAAGCCGGTATTGCGCGCACCTACCAGATCCCGCGGCCGTTTGCACACATGAGCGTGCTGCAAAACGTCGCGCTGGTGGCCATGTTTGGTGGTGCTTCGCTGAGTCAGCAACAAGCCACGCACGAAGCCTGGACTTGGCTGGAATTCACTGGCCTCAAGGACAAGGCGAATGCTTTGCCCGATGACCTGAACTTGCACCAACGCAAATTTTTGGAGCTGACGCGGGCACTGGCTTCTAGGCCACGACTGGTCTTGCTCGACGAGGTGCTGTCAGGCCTGACGCCGGGGGAGATCAATGAGGCGATTGAGTTGATTCGAAAAATTCGCGATCGCGGTGCAACCATCGTTTTTGTCGAGCACGTGATGCGTGCCGTGATGGCGCTGGCCGACCGGGTGGCGGTGCTCAACCATGGCAAGCTGATTGCAATGGGTTCGGCGCAAGACGTCATGCGCAATGCTGAAGTTGTCAGTGCTTACCTGGGTACGCCGCATGCTTGAAGTCAACAACATTCTGGTCAATTACGGCGCCGCCCCGGCTTTGTGGGGTGTCAGCCTAGCGGTTAAAACGGGCGAAATGGTCTGCGTGGTTGGCCCCAACGGGGCAGGCAAAACCACGCTGATCAACGCCATTGCCGGCATGCACCGCGTGCGCGGTGGAACGCTGAGCTTCAACGGCCGTGACATCACGCAGTTAGAGAGTCACCGCTTTTGCGAGGCGGGTATCGCCATCGTTCCGGAAGGCCGACGTTTGTTCAGCCAAATGACGGTCTATGACAACCTCGAGTTGGGCAGTTTCATCGCCCCGGCCAAAGCCAAACGGCAAGAGACGCTGGCGTATGTGTTGTCGCTGTTTCCGGCGCTCAAGGTCAAGCTGCAAAGTCCGGCCGGATCGCTGTCTGGCGGCCAGCAGCAAATGGTGGCAATTGGCCGCGCCTTGATGGCCAGGCCCAGTTTGTTGTTGATGGATGAGCCGTCACTCGGCTTGGCACCAGCGATTGTGCTGGACATGTTCAGCGCTATTCGCAAGATCAATGCAGAGGGCACGTCGGTGCTGTTGGTCGAGCAAAACGTAGCGATGGCGATGGCGCTGGCGCACCGTGCCTATGTGGTCGAAGAAGGGCGCATCGTGGCTGAAGGTTTGGCCAGCGAATTACTAACCCGGCCTGAAATTCAGAAAGCTTATTTGGGTCTGGATGTGCCGGTTTGATGTGCACAGTTCTCATCCGATAATCTGATGCTTTGTTTTTGAGCGGCTTCGACCGTCGTGTACTTGCTGTGAATTTTCCTCTCATCACCGATCCATTTTTTTACCTCTTCGCGGTGCCTTCCGTGTTGCTCTTGGGCATCAGCAAAAGCGGTTTCGGCATAGGCATTGGTTCGCTGGCGGTGCCATTGATGGCGCTGACTATTTCCGTGCCGCAGGCTGCTGCCATCATGATGCCGGTACTGTTGTTCGTTGATTTGCTGGGGTTGGCCGCTTTTCGCAAAAAAATTGACGTCAAGCTGCTTCGATTTTTGATTCCTTTCGGTCTGCTCGGAACGCTGCTGGGCGCGCTGCTGTTCAAGTCCCTGGACACTCATGTGGTGGCTGGCGTGGTGGGCGGTTTGACCCTGCTTTTCTTAGCCCAACGGCTGGTTTTCCCGCCGCGCGCTGACAGTCCACCCCCGCCTCGCTGGGTTGGTGTCATCCTCACGACTATTTCGGGCTTCACCAGTTTTGTCGCGCACTCAGGGGGGCCCCCCATCAGCGCTTATGTGATTCCCTTGCGCCTGAGCCCGATGCACTTTGCTGCAACCATGGCTTATTTTTTCTTTGTGATCAATCTATCCAAGTGGATCCCGTTTGCCTTGCTGGGTCTGTTGGATGGTCGAAATATGGCGACGTCGCTGGTGCTTTTGCCCTTGGTGCCTGTTGGCGTTTTTGCGGGATTTTCCATGGCCAAACACATCAGTCCATTGTTATTCAATCGTTTGATCTATTGGGGCATGGGCCTGACCGGTAGCAAGCTGCTTTGGGACGCTTGGCACTGACAATTGCCTCGCGCTAGGGGCGTGCTGAAAGTCTCACGGTGTGACGGCGGTGTCCCTAAAGCCAGCTGCTGCAAATGACACCAGCTTGGCCAAGGCTGTCGCACTGTCGGAGGTGTCCAGTGCGCCATCTGTGATCGATTCAATCCGGCCCGGTGCCGCCATGGTGTAGACCATCGCCCCGAGCATAAAGTGAAAGCGCCAGTGGAGGTCGTCGGCCACCAGGTCGGGCAAAGCCTCACGCAGGGTGCGCAAGAACTCGCGATTTGACACGTCAAACGCCTTGCCAATCACAGCTCGACGGACTTCGGCTTGTTCAAACGCCAGGCGTGCGCGCAACAACACAAACGATGCGCCGCCTGGTCCCGCCGGTGCCTCTAAAGCCGGCTTTAAAAATGCTTCAAGCACATCTTCAAGAATCGGCTTGCCTAGCGGGTCGCGCCGAATCTGGCTGAGCAGATGCAGCCGGCGCTCCGCGATCGGCCCGCCACGGATGGCGAACAGCTCTTCCAGAACAGCTTTTTTGGACCCGAAGTGATAGTGCACCGCGGCGATGTTGACGCCTGCCGCCGCTGTGATTTCTCGCAGGCTCACCGCATCAATGCCTTTTTCGGCAAACAGCTGCTCTGCCGTTTGCAAGATGCGATCACGTGTGCTGATCGTGAGCTCAGGGGTTTTTAAATCGTTCATGTGACCTTGATCATAAATCGAGAGATTTATTTTAATCAAACGCTTGATTCAATCAAGTGTTTGATTTAAAGTTATTGACTGATGAGTAGATTCACCAGTGGCTGAGTCTTTGACGTCGATTTGTGTGAGAAATTAATTCAAGAAAGATGGACATGACCCTCCTCGTTAACAAGCTACCCCTCGTGACCCGCCAAGATGTTGATGACGCTGCCGCACGGCTTAAAAACTGGGGCCGTTGGGGCCCGGACGACGAAATCGGTACGCTGAACTTCACCTCGCCTGAAGACATCGTCAAAGCGGCTAGTCTGGTGAAAAAAGGCCGTGTGATGTCTTTGGCGCTGGCCTTTGACAACACGGGTCCGCAAGGTGGCAAGACCAAGTTCCCTCCTGTGGGGCGTTTCAACCCGATTCACTTGATGCTGCGCACGGGCACCGATGCGTACTCCGGCGTGCTCGACAAACGCGGCATCCGCTCGGCAGACGACATCGTCATCATGCCGATGCAGTGCGGCACGCAATGGGACGGTTTGGGTCACATTTTTTTCGACAATTACATGTGGAACGGTTATGACTGCCGTCTTGTCAGCTCCTTTGGTGCGGCCAAGTGCGGCATCGAAAAAACGCGCGAAAAGATGGCCGGCCGGGGTGTCTTGTTGGACGTCGCCCGTCACTACAAGGTGGACACACTGCCTGACGGTTTTGGCATCACCGCCGCCATACTCGACGAAGTGGAAAAAGCCCAGGGCGTCAAAGTGGGTCGGGGTGACTACCTGCTGATCCGTACTGGCCAGATGGAAGCCAAGATGGCCGAAGGTAACTGGGACTTTTACTCGGGTGGCGATGCGCCTGGCCTGGCCTTCGACACGCTGGATTGGCTGCATGCGAAGCAGGTTGCGGCGGTGGCCACTGACACCTGGGGTGTCGAGGTGCGGCCTAACCAATCTGAAGCTGCGGGTTTGAATCAACCATGGCATTGGCTGTGCATTCCAATTCTCGGTTTGACCATGGGCGAGATTTTCTTCTTGAAAGAACTCGCCAAAGATTGCGACGAAGACCATGTCTACGAGTTCATGTTCGTGGCGCCAGCATTGCCTGTGACAGGTGCCGTGGGTTCGCCGGCCAACCCATTGGCCATTAAATAAAACAGCGCTATTCAAGCGTTTATTCAAACATCTATCAAGGAACAATATGAGCAATCCCACCATCATCAGCTGCGCCGTCACAGGCAACATCACCAACATCAAGCAGTATCCTGGCCTGCCGTGCACGCCAGAGCAAATTGCCAACGCCTGTATTGGTGCCGCTCAAGCTGGCGCCGCCATCGCCCACGTTCATGTGCGCTTCCCTGACGGTCGTCCGAGCATGGAGCTTGAACACTACCGCGAGGTGGTGGAGCGCGTTCGCGCCAGCGACACCGACGTCATCATCAACCTGACCACGGGCCCAGGCCAGCGGTTTGTCCCCAGCGAGGATGACCCAAAAGTCGCAGCCCCAGGCACCACGTTGACGACGCCAGAGCGACGCATGGAGCACGTGGTGGCTTTGCGTCCAGAGATTTGCAGCTTGGACCTGAACACCATGTTTTCGGGTTCTTCCGTGGTCATCAACACGCCGCGCAACGTTCGCATCATGGCGCAACTGGCGCAAGAAGCCGGCACTCTGCCTGAGCTGGAGGTCTTCGACAGCGGTGACATTCACATGGCTGCTGACTTGATTGCCGACGGCACGCTGCCATCGCCATCGCTGTTTCAGATTGTGCTGGGCGTGAAATATGGTGCCAATGCAACGCCAGCCACGCTGGCTTATCTGCGCTCGATCTTGCCTGCCGGTTCCAACTGGGCTGCCTTTGGCACGGGTCGTTGGGAATATCCAATGTTGATGCAGGCTTGGTTGATGGGTGGCCATGTGCGTGTCGGTCTGGAAGACAACATTTACATTCGTAAAGGCGTGTTGGCACCTGACAACGCGGCATTGGTGAAAAAGGCCGTTGGCCTGCTCCATGAAATGGATGCACAAATTGCCACGCCAGCGCAGGCCAGGGAAATCCTCGGTTTGAAAAAGCGCGCTCCTCGCTAAGGAGTCGCTGGGTTCCCCGCCGCATGCGGCGGGGGGTTTTCATTCCCTCACACGAGTTGCCCATGTTGAATATAACTTCCCATTTTTCGCTTTCGGCGCAGGCCCTACCGGAGAACATGAAAACGCAATGGCGCAGGTCATTTTGGCGTGTGGCAACAATGGGTTCCATGTTGTTAGCGGGCGTGACGGTGGCCCTTGCGCAAGGCCCGGTAGCAGAGAAAGACAAGTGGCCGGCTCGTCCGATTCGCATGATTATTCCGTTCACGGCCGGCGGACCGATTGACATTGTGGGACGACAGCTAGGGCAAAAGATGGCAGAGGCACTCAACGCCACCATCGTCTATGACAACCGGGCTGGCGCCAACGGCATCATCGGCATTGACGCCGTGGCCAAGGCACCGCCTGACGGCTACACGATGCTGATCACCACGGGTTCGTTTGCGGCCAATAGCGTTCTTTACAAAAAACTGCCGCATGACCCGCTGAAGGACTTTGCCCCTATCACGCAGATTTACCGGACCTACGGCAATGTCTTAGTCGTCAACCCCGATGTGCCGGCTAAATCGCTGAAGGAATTGATCGCGTTGGCGCAAGCCAAGCCCAACAAATTGAGTTTCAGTTCGGCCGGCTACGGCAATCTGAATCACCTGAATGGTGAGCTGTTCAACTCGCTGGCACAAACCAAAATTCTCCATGTTCCCTACAAAGGGGCGGGACCATCCTTCAATGAAGTGGTAGCCAAGCAAATCGACATGACATTTGCGTCCACCGCCGGTTCAGCGGCTGGTATCAAGGATGGACGGGTCCGTGCATTGGCCATCAGTGGGACCCAGCGCGCGCCGATCTTGCCCGACGTTCCGACCTATGCAGAACAAGGTCTCAAGGGGATGGAGCAAGTCTATGGATGGGGTGGACTGTGGTTTCCCGCTGGGACTTCGCAAGAAAAGATCGATCGCATTCAGCAGGTGGTTCATCAGGCCATGGAGCAACCTGAACTGAAGGCGCAGCTGGATCGCTTGGGCTTGATCACGGTGGGGTCGAGCCCTGCTGACTTCTCCAAATTTGTCATCGATGACATGGCCTTTCAGGCCAAGCTGTTCAAGCTGGCCAACATCCAGCCGCAGTGAAAATTACCAGCCAGCCCCTGGCACAACCCATTTCATTTTTAACTTTTAAAGTACTGCTTTCATGTCCAACCTGATCAAACGCTTGCCAGATAGTTTTCGATGGCCGGGCGGCAAGCGAGTTGCCGTTATTTTTAACATTGCCTATGAGGCTTGGTCTGATGGTCAGGCGCCTGGGATCGGCCCCATGGGAAATGTGCTGAAGCCTGGATTCTTTGACACCAATGCCCATTCATGGGCCACCTTTGGGTTAGTGCGAGGTATTCATCGCCTCTTGAACATTGCCGAAAAGCACCAGATCAAGACCAGCATCATGGTCAATGGTGTAATTTGTGAACGTGACCCAGACACTGTGCGCCGTCTTGCAGATCTGGGCCACGAGATCATCAACCATTCGTGGGGTATGGACGTGATTCCGGTTTACTTTGACGAAGCGGCAGAGCGCGCCAATTTGCAGCGAAACCATGAACTGCTAGAGCGCACTGCCGGCGTTACGCCGACAGGGTGGATCAGCCCGCGGGGGACTGGCAGCCAGATCACCTCACGCCTGCTGGCCGAAGCGGGCTATACGCACCACGGCGATGTCAATGATGACGATCGTCCTTATGTCATGGAGTTCGACGACCAGCGCATTGTCGGGATTCCCCTGACCATGGACGTCAATGATTTGCCGACCTGCATTCGCTACGGGCACGGCCCGCGTCACATGTTGGAGGCGTTCAAGGACACCTTTGCCGCCATGCGCGAACACGAGAGCGTGCCGCTCATGCTCGATGTCACGGCGCACACGCATGTGCTGGGTCGACCTGCTGGCGCTTGGGTTTATGACGAGATCATGGGTCTGGTCAAAGAGGCCCCAGATGTCTGGATCTGCACCCGCGCAGAAATGGCGCGCTACGTGTTGGACAACACACCTGCATAACAAACCAACAGAGAAAGCAAAAAGACATCATGAGTTTTCAACCTCAATCCCGACTTGACGGGAAGGTCGTGGTCATCACCGGTGGCAAGGGTGCGATTGGATTCGCCACGGCCCAGCGATTGGCCACGTTGGGTGCACGCATTGTGTCAATTGACCGTCAGGGGCTGGAGGCCGTGCAGCTGCGGCTGGACACCTTGCCAAACGCTGATGCAGCGAAGCATTTCGCGCTCACCGCATCCATCACTGACTCCGCCTCGTTGATGCTCGCTGCCGAACAGGTCAAAGCGCGCGCAGGCCGTTGCGACATCCTCATCAACAGCGCCGGGTTTACCCAATCGATTGCGCCCAAAGACATGGAGACGTTGAGTGACGAATTGTTCGACAGCATCATGGTGACCACGCTGCGTGGCGTGTATTCGACCATCCGTAGTTTTGCGCCTTTGCTCAAAGCCAGCGGTGATGGCTTGATCGTCAATGTTTCCTCCATCGCGGGCTTCACGGCCGTCGGCAGCAATTTGGCTTATGTTGCGGCCAAAGCCGGTTTGGATGTGTTGACGAAGTCTCTGGCCAAGTCGCTGGCCCCTCAAGTTCGGGTTTTGGCCGTGTCACCGGGCGTGGTTGATTCGAGCTTTGTGCCGGGTCGGGGTTCTGACTTCAATGCAAAAACTGCCGCCACGATTCCATTGGGTCGTGTGGGTCAAATTGAA
>CANFZL010000119.1 GCA_947451205.1 Comamonadaceae bacterium | reverse complement strand
CAAGTGACCGATATTTACGGTTTCAGAGTCATCGTGGACGGACTGGTCGCTTGCTACACCGCCATGGGCGTGCTGCACCAGCTCTACAAACCACTGCCGGGCCGCTTCAAGGATTACATCGCTATCCCGAAGATCAATGGCTACCAATCGTTGCACACCACCTTGGTCGGCCCCTTCGGCACCAGCATCGAGTTTCAGATGCGCACTGAAGCCATGCACGTGGTGGCCGAGTCTGGCGTTGCAGCGCACTGGCTTTACAAGGCAGCGACCACTGAAACCGATGACTCACAAAACCTAGGCACCCAATGGTTACAGTCGCTGCTCGACATTCAGCACGAAACCGGCGATGCAGCAGAGTTTTGGGACCACGTCAAAATTGATCTTTTCCCTGACGCTGTGTATGTGTTCACGCCGAAAAGCAAAATCATGGCGATGCCTCGGGGTGCGACCATCGTCGACTTCGCCTATGCCATTCACAGCGACATTGGGCACCGTGCGGTAGCTGCCAAGGTCAACGGCGAACAAGTGCCCCTGCGCACCGAATTGCACAATGGTGACGTGATCGAGATCGTCACCACCCCGGTTTCGAGCCCCAACCCGGCTTGGTTGGGTTTTGTCCGCACAGGCAAAGCCCGATCGAAAATTCGCCATTACCTCAAGACCATGGCACTCACCGAGTCGCAAGACTTGGGTGAAAAAATGCTGGCGCAAGCTCTGCGCGCAGAAGGCATTGACAAGCTGCCTGACGACGACGAAATAAACCGACCGCTTTGGGAAAAAATTCTGCGCTTCAGCGGCAACCGCTCGCGTGCTGACTTGTTGACTGACGTAGGCCTTGGCAAACGCATCGCCACCATACTGGCCAAGCGTATCGTTGGGTTGTTGGGTGAAATCGGCGAAAAACCGAATGTATTGCTGATGAGCCGGGAGCGCTTCACCGAGCACGAGTCCGTGTCTCAAGGTGCACTGCTACTGGACGGCAGTGAAGGCGCCTCAATCCATTTTGCCAAGTGTTGCAAACCGATCCCTGGTGACAACGTCATAGGCTATCTGGGACGCGGCGAAGGACTGATGGTTCACACCGAAGATTGCTCTGTGGCCAAGCGGCTGGTGAACCGCGACAGTGAGCGCTTCATTGCCGTGGATTGGTCAGACGAGCCAGTTCGTGCATTTGAGACTGATTTGCTGGTGACGGTTTCAAACGGCAAAGGCGTCTTGGCCCGCGTCGCTGCGGCCATGGCGTCCGCCGAAGCAGACATCACTCAAGTCGAGATTGAGCAGGGCTCAGGACAAGGTGCGACTGACCTGCGATTCAGCGTTGACGTACGCGACCGTATTCATCTGGCGGCCGTTATGCGCAATGTCAAGCGCGCCAACTCAGTGCTGCGCGTTCAACGGGTCAAGTCAGCGGTTTAGCTCTGAGGCTGTGGTGCTGGATAGCTGACTTCCAGCACCTCGGCCACTTGCACCCCGCTGGGCGTGACCAAGTTCACCTCATCGCCGACTCGCGCTTTGAGCAAGCTGCGTGCCGCTGGCGAGACCCAGCTGATCTCACCCGCAGACGTATCGGCTTCGTCAATCCCCATGATTGTCACGCGTTGCTCGGTCTTGCCGTCAACAAGGTAGCGCACCGTCGCACCAAAAAAAACCTGCTCTCCGCCATGATGAACCGACGGGTCGGTGATTTCGGCAATCTCCATTCGCTGCGTCAAAAACCGAATCCGACGGTCAATCTCGCGCAGGCGTTTTTTGCCGTAGATGTAGTCACCGTTCTCTGAGCGGTCACCGTTGCTGGCGGCCCAGTGAACAATGTCGACAACCTTTGGCCGCTCGTTGTCGATCAAATCAAGCAGCTCGGCTTTGAGGCGGGCGTAACCTGCCGGTGTGATGTAGTTTTTACCCCCTGCAGGAAGCGGCGGCAGCGCCAACTCTTCATCGTCAGAATCGGTTTCTTGGGTGAAGGCTTTGCTCATGATGTTGGGTGGGACCTGGAGACAGTGTGACACCAGAAACGAAAAAGCCTGCAACTTTCGTTGCAGGCTTTACGTATGGTGCGGCTGGCAGGAATTGAACCCACGACCCCTTGGTTCGTAGCCAAGTACTCTATCCAACTGAGCTACAGCCGCTAAGCCTCGTATTCTAGCCTAAATAAATGCGCCATCCGAGAGACTTGAACAAATCACGCAACTAAAAGCCTGTCAGAACGACAATCAGCCGTGTACCAAGCGGACAATCATGGCCCAGCTGTCGCCCATTGCCGAGTCCGCTCATCGCTGTCCTTATAATTCCACCGAAATCAATCAGTGCGCAGGACACTAAATGACGGCTGTTCCTGCAACTCAGAACTTTTCAGATGAAAAAACTGGTCCTTTGTGCCGACGATTTTGCATTGCATAGCGCAGCCTCTAAGGGTATTGCCTCTCTTGCGGAGAAAGGCTGCATCACGGCGACCAGCGCCATGGTGTTGTCGCCGCGCTGGTCTACAGATGTCAAATTGCTGGAGCCCCTAAGAGGTCAGATTGACATTGGCCTGCACTTAGACTGGACCAGCGAGTTCGCGGTCAATGCCGGCCACGGTATGGCACTCACACGCACCATGCTGTCGACTTGGTTGAAGCAAATCAAGCCTGTACACGCCAGGCCCGTGATCGATCGTCAGCTGAATGACTTTGAAAAAGTCTGGCAAGCGCCACCCGACTTCGTCGATGGGCACCAGCATGTGCAGCAATTTCCGGGCATCAGGGAGGCGTTGGTGCAGGCACTTGCTGAGCGCTATGGCAGCAGCAGCGCGCGGCCCTATCTGCGAATCTCAAAGTTACCGCCTTTGCAAGCCGACTTCAAGGCTCACGTCATTGCAGCCATGGGGGCCGAGCCTCTGCGCCGCTTGGCGGACATGAGCGGTGTGCCTTGTGCACCAGCCCTGTCGGGTGTCTATGACTTCACCGACAGTCCTCTTAGCTACGGGCAGCGCATGAGCGGCTGGCTGCGATCAAGCCCAGAAGGCACTATTGTGATGTGCCACCCCGCGCAAGGCTTCGAAGCCAATGATGTGATTGGCAGGGCTCGACTGAACGAATACCTTTACCTGAGCGGCGCCGAATTTCAGAAACAGCTCAAAGCGCGCAGCATTCAACTGGTTCGCGGCTCGTGCCTGAACGAAGAATAAATCACGTGGAAAAGCCAAACAGCACTTCTCCTTCTTTTTCCTCCGCACATTCCACTTTGTCTTCTGGGTTGCTGCTTGCCGTGCTGTGGATCGGTCTGCTGCTGCTGGCAACTTGGCGGCCCTTAGCACTACCTGACGAAGGGCGCTACGGCGAGATAGGCCGATGGATGCTGGTCTCTGGCGATTGGCTCACGCCGCGCCTGAACGGCATTCCCTTTTTTCACAAACCGCCACTTCTGTATTGGCTTGAAGCCCTCTCCATGAGTGTCTTCGGGGTTCATGCGTGGGCGGCACGTTTCGTGCCGGCACTGCATGCCGGTACGATGTTGATCGCCCTGTACCTCGCAGCACGAAACATTGGCGGCGAACTCTTGGCGCGGCGCGCCACTTTGATGCTCGGAACCAGCTTGGCATTTTTGATCGGCGGACAATACATCAACCACGACATGCTGGTGGCTTGCTGGATCGGCGTCGCTATCTGGTCTTTTGCCGCTTCGTTCATGCACGGCGAAAGGCCGGATGTGCGCTTGGCTCTGATCGGCTTTGCGGCCTGCGCCTTGGGTGTTCTGACCAAGGGACTGATTGGCATTGCCCTGCCCGGACTGGTACTGATGCTTTGGCTGATCTGGACGCGTCAATTGTCCAAAGTCATGCGCTTGCCTTGGTTGCGCGGGCTGTCACTGTTTGCTGTGTTGGCGTTACCTTGGTTTGTGCTGGTACACCAGCAGTTCCCGACCATGCTGTCGTACATGTTCGGCACTCAGCAGTTCAGTCGTTTCACGGGCACGACCTTCAACAACGCCAGAGCCTGGTGGTTCTATCTGCTTTGCTTGGTTTTATTGCTTTTTCCGTGGGCCTTGTTCGTGCGCACAACACCTTACGCATCGCTAGACACCCGACAAAAAGCCTGGCTGTCTTTGCTGTGGATCTGGGTCATCGCCATCATCGGCTTTTTCTCGATACCAACGTCCAAGATCATCGGTTATGCCTTGCCAGTCATACCGGCTTGGGCGTTGCTGGCGGCTATCGGCTACGGCGAATGGCTGAAAAACAAAGCGCAGCTGAGCCGCTGGCTGTTGCCCAGCTTGGCACTGTTGGCCGTACTGAGTGCTGTGGTCGCAACGGTGTCGGCCGGGCGCTTTAGCTTGAGCCAATCCAGCATCGATGTGTCGCAAACCTTGGCCTGTGAAGCCTTGCCGGGAGACAAGGTTTTTGTGCTGAGCGGCTTTCCTTACGACTTGCCGTTTTACACCGGTGCGACCCAGCCAATGGTCATCATCCAAGACTGGGCCGACTTACGCCGTAGCGCGGGCGACAGTTGGCAACGCGAACTCTTTGAAGGCACTGAATTTGATCCGCTGGCCGAACGCGCCTTGCAAGGGCCAGAAGCGCTGGCCACAGCGCAGACACGAGCCGGCAACTGGTTGCTACTGCCGAGTTCTATGCTGCACCAAGATCTCCCAGACGGTTGGACGCCCTTGCAAGAAGGCGCTAACTGGACGCTGCTGCGATCAGCGGGCAAAAGCCCAGAAACGGCTCAACACAAAGGTTTGGCAGGCTGCAAGCACTAGAGCGAGCAGCAGAGCCGGCATGTCGGCCCACCCGAAGCCGCGCAGCATCAGCATAAAAACCAGTTCGTTGCAGATAAAACCGGCCACGGCCGTGGCGGAAAAACGTCTCAGGCTCTGTAGAAAAGTAGTCGTCGTGTCCTTAAAACTCAGCCAACGATGTCCGAAAAAACTGACGAAAAAAGCCACACAAAAACCAAGCGCGTTGGCTAACTCAGGCAGCATAAGGGCTTTGGTCAGCGCAAACACAAGCACATGCGTCAGTGCCGCCGATGCGCCCACCGCCAAGAACCACACACCGACCCAGCGCGACGACATACAGCGACCTTACAGCAAGGGCGCGTCAGTTGGCTGAGTGCTTTTCGCTGGCAGTCCTAACCCGTCGCGTTGGCGCACCAGAAAGATCGGCCGCTGCTTCGCTTCTTCATAAATGCGTCCAACGTATTCGGCCACAACGCCAATGCCCAGCATTTGAACGCCGCTTAAAAACATCATGCTGACCACTAAGGTGGCATAACCCGGCACATCGATGCCCCAGATCAAATAGTCGATCGTGATCCACACACCATAGGCCACGGACAAGCTTGCTATCGTCAAGCCCAACAAGGACAACAAGCGCAATGGCGCAATCGAGAATGCGGTGAAGCCGGTCAAGGCCAGTTTCACAGACCCCATCAGCCCAAAATTGCTTTTTCCGGCCTGACGCAGCAGCGGCTCGTAGTCAATCGCGATGCTTGGGAAACCGACCCAAGCGTACAAGCCCTTCATAAAACGATTGCGCTCCGGCAAGGCGTTCAACGCACTCACCACCGCACGGTCCATCAACCGGAAGTCTCCGGCGTGCGCGGGAATCTTCACCCGGTTGCCAAAGTTCACCAGTTCATAGAACAAACTCGTCAGATGCCGCTGCAAGGGCGACTGATCGAGACGCGAGCGGCGCACGGCATAAACCACGTCCATGCCCTTCTTCCATTGCGCCTGCATCTCTGGCAGCAGTGACACCGGGTGCTGCCCATCGGCATCCATCAGCACAACGACGTCGCCACGAGTAGCCTGCAAACCAGCCGTCAAGGCACATTCCTTGCCGAAATTACGAGTCAGCTCTATGACCACAACTTCTGGGTGAATTTCACTCAACTGGCGTGCAACTTTCAGCGTCTCGTCTCGGCTTCCATCGTCAATGATGATGATTTCGACCGCCGAGAAAAGCCCGCGCAAGGCCTGCAATATGTCAGGAACCACATTGGGAAGATTGCCGGCCTCATTGAAAGCGGGCAACACGCAAGAAACAGTGGGTGTTCGTTGTTGTCGAGAAGTCATAGGTCGACATCATGCCAAATAAATTTGCTCCCCATGAAGAAAACTGCTGAGCAAGCCTCAATCTGCTGCGCTCAACCGATTTTTTGAGACTTGGAACGCTGCGACCTTGCTACCAAGCCGCTCAGGTCTCGTCTGAATTTTCGTAAACCCTGACCGTGTTGCGTCCAGCATCCTTGGCTTGGTACATGGCCTTGTCAGCCCACATGAGGATATCTTCCTCACTGGCTTCATGGCCACCGTAAGTCACGACACCGATGCTCGCAGTACAACGATGCTCGATCGTTGTGTCCGGCATCCCCTTGGTTTTGAGCGGGAAGCAGTAAGGCTCGGCCAGTTTGAGTCGAATTTTCTCAGCGACCATTTTGGCTTGTGACACGGATTCGGCTTTCTCCAAACCAAAATCACTCAGCAGGACCACGAACTCATCGCCACCAAAGCGGGACACGGTGTCCATCAATCGCACGCACGATTTCAAACGCGAGGCGACTTCTATCAACAACAGGTCGCCCATCTTATGCCCGTGCAAATCATTGAGTGGCTTGAAGTTATCCAAGTCGACAAACATCAAAGCACCATATCGATTGCTGCGCTTGACGGACGCCATGTCGTGAATCAGACGGTCGATCAACAAACGGCGGTTCGGCAACTGAGTAAGCTCGTCATAGAAAGCCAGTTCTCGCACTTGATCCTGCAATAGTTTGCGTTCAGTCTCATCGCGGTTGCTACCTCGAAAACCATTTGGATTTCCAGTCTCATCAAAGACGGGACGACAAACGTGGGAGAGCCATCGGGTGAGCCCCGTTTTGGTCACAATTCGAAAAAAAAGGGGCTTAGGAATTCCTAAATCAGACACCTCATGCTCATGGCCGATGTAGAGCGATTGATCATCTGCATGAATAATGTGTGTCAACAGTTCAGGTGTTTTGTAAAACTCTCCCGCTGAGTACCCCGTCAGCTCCAGACAAGAGGGAGAAACATAACGCAAGGATCCATCAGGTAAGACCCAATAGCCCCAATCGGAGGTGTAGTCCAACACCGTGCGGTAACGCGACTCAGCCTCGCGAAGGGAGAGTTCTGTCCGCTTTTGCTCGGTGATGTCCTGAACAATACCGACCATACGTCGACCATCGCCATTCTCGCCATTTTGTTGTTCGCCAACGGCCCAAATCCAACGTACTGCCCCGTCAGTCCGGCAAATACGGCACTGAAAATCCCACGGCTTTTCCTGCTTCACCGCATCCATGAATTTTTGGTCTACCTCTACGCGATCCGACAGCAAAACATGCTGCAAAAACATCTCATAAGTCCACGTTGGCAATGCTTCTTTGTAGCCAAATATGCGGTCGTGCTCCAGTGATCTGCTTGATGTGTGCGCCTCAAGGTCAAGTTCCCAAGCCCCTGTGTGTGTCTTTTCCAGTGCGAAATTAACCCTTGCAGAAATTTCTCGGAAATTTTTTTCCAATCGTTTTTTTTCAGTGACATCGTGCGCGATGACCAGCACGCAGAGTGTGTTGTCCGCTTCATCGCGAACTACACTTGTATTGCAAAGCACATCGTGCGTTTTCCCCGATACGTGGCGAATTTCCATAGGCCAATCATTCAAGCTGCCTTGTATCAAAACCTGTTGGCATCTGTCGTGAGCCTCGACCGGATTGGTGAAACAGTCTTTGAAGAGGCTGCCCTTCAATTCCGTGCTGTTCTTGCCCGTCATGATGATGGCGGCGGCGTTAGTCTCCAAAATCGCACCGTCAACATCGACACTGAAAAACGCGTCGTGCGTGATCTCAATGACATGATGGAAATATTTTGAAGTAAGTCGTTCAGCAACAAGCCCTGACTGCGACGTTTCAACACTGTGTTGTTGCAGGGTCATAGGTTACCCCCCCCCCCGCACACCAACGAATAGCGTTTGAATGCCCTCCTTAATCGCGCAATTCAATTTGAAATTGAGGTAACTCATGAAGGACTCCCGTCGCGTATTTTTTAACTAACAACGTTGAGGTCTCATGACCCTTGTGCAGATTGAAAATGGAAAAATGCACGAGGCACGTCGTTAAAGTCCTGACGAATTACGTCAGAAAAAGGCGATTTTTCGAGTCTCAGCAAATGCTGGAGAAGTCCTCCGCCAATTCACGAAAGTCAAAGCACAAGCTGTGCAAGAAGAATTGACAATCAAATTTCAAACGTAAAAAAAGCACTGGCATCGCTGCAAGTGCTTGATTTAATCTAATAAATTCTAATAAATGGTAGGGCGTGAGTGACTTGAACACTCGACCAAAGGATTATGAGCAATGCT